>NZ_JBUYEN020000010.1:0-241928 GCF_055229415.2 Bradyrhizobium sp. Leo114
CCCGCTTGCTTGTTGCGCCCGGCCCCCCCGGCGGCCACCACCCCCCGGTTTCCCCGGCCCCCCTATATTGACCTGGGGGCCACCGACACCCAACACACCGTGATAGAGCCCCACCCAAACCCCAACGCCCAACACAACGGATTAACATATTTCCACCACCACCGCCCCGCGGGCCCGACCGGGGGGACGCCGGGACGACGAGGGGCGAGGGCCGCGGATTTGCTCAGCGCTTCGACTTCTTGGCCTTCTTTTTCTTGGAGGTTTTCTTGGTGGCTTTCTTGGTGGCTTTCTTGGACGTTTTCTTCGGCGCCTTTTTGGCTTTCTTTGCCGACTTCTTGGCGGCCTTCTTGCCGGCCTTCCCGGTCTTCGTCGGTCTCTTCTTCCTGGCCGCCGCTACCTTCTTCGCCACTTTCTTGGCGGTCCTTCGCACCTTCTTCGCGGCTGTCGTGGCGGCTTCGATGGTGGCCGTTGCGGCGGCGCCGAGCGTGTTGGTGACCTCTTCGATTACGGGCTTGTCGTCGTCCATGTCATCCCCCAACAGTTGAACGAGAGCGCAACGATAGCCGGATTCTTGAAAGCGTCAAATCGATGCCGTCATTTGCGCACTGCGCACTGCGCACTTCGGCGTAGTCGGCAAGCGCGATCGCTCTCAGGGACTGATGCCAGGGACCGGCGCTTCGATTGTCGTCCTGTTTTCGCTACTGCGCGGGCGTGGCGCGCCTGCGGTCGAGCGCTGCGAGTGCATCGCTCAGGATCGCCTTGATCCGGTCGATGCCCTGCGGATCGAGCACGGATGGATCAAGGTAGAAATCCAGCCCGGCCGTCCGCTCGACGATGACGTCGCCTTTCGCGGCGTCGTCCAGCACGTTGTCGATGGAATAGGGGATCACCTCGCGGCTGATGCCCTTCATGGTGATCGCGGGCAGCGGGTGGGCCTGGATGATGTCCCTCACCAACGCAAAGGTCTCATAGCTGACCACGATGCCTCCGGGCTCGGCGATCGATTGCAGCCGCGCCGCCAGATTGGCTTCGGCGCCGATGATCGTATAGTCCATCCGGTCCACGCTGCCGAAATTGCCGACATTGCAGTAGCCGGAATTGATGCCCATGCGCGACTTGAAGGGCTGTTCGATGCCGGCGGCGCGCCACTTGGCGTTCAGCTCGAGCAGGCGGCGCTGCATCTTCCAGGCCATCTGGACGCAGGCCTCGGCGTCCGCCCGATCGCCCCTGGTTTCGGGGTCGCCAAAGAAGATCAGCATGGCGTCGCCGATGAACTTGTCGATCGTCCCGCGATGCTGGTGGGCGATCTCGGACATCTCGGTGAAATACTCGTTGAGCAGTTGGGTGATCTGCTCCGGCTGCAGCCGCTCGGTGGTGGCGGTGAAGTTCTGGATGTCCGAGAAGAAGATCGTCAGTTTCTTCCGTTCGGTGTGGATGGTGACGTCCTTCTGGCCGCTGAAGATGCTCTTGTAGATCTGCGGCGGGATGTAGCGGGATATTTTCAGCGACAGCGTCGCGAGGAAATCGTTGTTGGATTCGAGCTCGCGGTTCATGGCCCGGATCTGCCGGGCCTGGCGGCGCTGCATCATCAGGAAGGAGAGGCCGCTGATGCTGGCGAGCGCCAGGTAGGCGAGCAGATATTTGAAGGAGAACAGGTTCGCCGCGATCGGCTGCGTGATCGCGACCTCCTGGATGCCTCGGACATCGCCCACCTTCCAGTCGGTCTTGGGGCTTTCGGGATGCGAGTTGTGGCAACTGACGCAGGCCGGCCCCATGATGACCGGGGCGACGAGCCGGACGCGGTCGCTGAACAGCGATGTCGTCGTGTCGACGATCTTCTGGTCCGGGTTGGTGCGCAGGCTCTGCAGCGAAGCTCTCTCGAACTCATCGAGCTGGTGCGGTGCCCGGTTCTTGAATGGGAAGTCCGAGACGAAGCGGTAGGTGATGTTCTGCTGCTGCTCGCTGATGACTTTCCCGAGTTCGAGCGACAGCGTCGCCGGGATCGGGATCGCGCCCGGGATGGTCTCGTAGTTGTGGACCACCTGGGTCTGGCCGGGATGGGACAATATCCGCCCGACGACGTTCGAGGCGTAATAGGAGCGGACGCTAGAGACGAGCGAATTGAGATCATTGGCCTGCCGCCGGAGCGCGACTTCCGCCAGATTGGTCAGATCGAGCCACACTGCGACCGGAAGGGCAGCGAGCAGCAGTGCAATCAGGAAACCTGTCAGTGCCGCAGAGCGTATCTGTCTGGGATTGCCGTCCATCGCGATGATCCGATTCCCGCCCGTTCGCAGGCTAAACTTCCATCGCAACCATCGCCTGTAAAGCGCGGCGACGAAGCAGCTTTCTTCAAATTGATGCGTAACTGGAGCAACTTGCCGCGGCGGATGAGGGGCGGGGTGCCGGCAGTTGGTGGCGGCCCTGGCTTAGGGGGAGAGGGCAGTCCGGAGGGACAAAATGCAGTTCGGAACGGCTCCATCATGCCCGGCACAAGGCCGGGCATGATGGTCGGATATCGATGGCGCGAGGCGTTACTTCGGCTGCTCGACGATGCGGATATAGGGCTTCGGCGCCTTCCAGCCCTTCGGATAGATCGTCTTGGCTTCGTCGTCGCTGACGGAGCCGGCGATGATGACGTCCTCGCCCTGCTTCCAGTCGGCCGGCGTCGCGACGCGATGCTTGGCGGTGAGCTGCAAGGAGTCGATGACGCGCAGGATCTCCTGGAAGTTCCGGCCGGTGGTCATCGGATAGACCAGCACCAGCTTGATCTTCTTGTCCGGGCCGATGATGAAGACGTTGCGGACGGTCTGATTGTCCGCCGGCGTCCGGACGAGGGGATCGCCCGAGGTGGAGGCGGGCAGCATCTCGTAGAGCTTGGAGACGTTGAAGTCGGTGTCGGCGATCATCGGGTAGTTCGGCGCGGCACCCTGGGTCTCCTTGATGTCTTCGGACCATTTGGCATGGCGGTCGACCGGGTCAACGGAAAGGCCCATCAGCTTGACGCCGCGCTTGTCGAATTCCGGTTTCAGCCTGGCGAGCGCGCCGAGCTCGGTGGTGCAGACCGGGGTGAAGTCCTTGGGATGCGAGAACAAAAGCGCCCAGCTATTGCCGATCCAGTCATGGAATTTAATTTTGCCCTCGGTGGTTTCGGCTTCGAAATCGGGAGCGGTCGCGCCAATGGGAAGTGTCATGGTGTTGCCTCATGCTATTGAAGTGGCTAAAGAATTTTCTGTGCCGGTGTGCGCGCGAGTATAGGCGCTGCAAGGGCTTAAGTGAACCACTGTAGCTAAAAGGTGAAATCATTCTCTTTTGTGACGGAACTTCGAGCAACTTCTTTTGATCGGCCCGCCTGCGGCGAAAAAACCCATAATGCCCGCAAGAGCACGGATTGCCGTGGAATTGCCTTTTATGGTCCCCATCTGCGGGGTCCGATCTGCTAATGGGCTCGAACCGTGACAGCGGTCACAGCGACCAATTGGCAACTATGTACAAATGTCGAAACCCCGGTTTCGAATCGGTAACCACTCGTTTACGCCGGCATGGAAATGCTGGACTGAAATAAGGAACTGAGAAGTCTCGCTATGTCTGCCCCTAGTATCGAGGCGACCGATGTGGTCGCCCTGCAACCGTCCTGCCGTAAGACCGCCGCGCATGCGCTGACCATTGTACGCGATGGCGTGATCACCGGCGAAGGCCCCACCACCAAGGGCCGTATCCATTTTTCCCGAGCGCTCGATGCCGATGACGCCGCCTGGTGCGCGCGCATCCTCACCGCCTCCGCCGTCGCCCACCAGCCGGTGAGCCGGGAGGAGGTCGCGGCGCTGTTCGAGATCAACGAAGCCGCGGCCGACCGCAGCGATGATGGTCGTTTCGACGACCTCTTGGCCAAGGCGGTCGCCCATCACGCCGCTTCGATGTCCGGCCTGCCGGTGCCGCCGCGCACGGTCGCGCTGTCGCCGGACACCGACATCGAGAGCTGGGCGCCCACGCACGCCGGCAATATCGACATCAAGGTGCTGGAGTGGATCGCGAGCCAGATGCGTGGCAAGCGCCGCACCAGCCACGCGCTCGCCGCGATGGTCGCCACGCTGGTCGGCGCCGCGGCGCTGCCGCTGGTGCAGCTCCCGAATGTGCTCGATATTGGGTTGATGTAAATCGCCCGACAGCGAGAAGAGGATCAACGGCGGGGCTATTTCCCCGCCGTTTTCTGTTTGCCGCTCTCGACCTCGAGGCCCAGCGTCCGCCCCGGAAAACCGGCGACGTCGAAATAGCGGGTCGACAGCACGCGCTGGAACTTGATGACGGTGCGCAGCCCGTTGGTGTCCGGCTTCGAGGTGACGGTGCCGTCGGCCATCTTCGGGACGATGCCGTTCGGGATCGCTTCCGACATCACCCGGCCCAGCAGCCCGCCATTGGCGCTGGCGTGGAGGTCCAGGAGCTTGGCGATGGTCATGCCGACGTCGGCGTTGCTGACGGGAAGGGGATCGACATAGCCGGATTTGAAGTCGGGTCCGATCGCTGCCATGAAGTTCAGCGTGTCGCCCCGGCTGAAGCTGCCGTGCATGCCCTGGCCCTGGCGCAGGACCGTGTCGGCGACCTGGACCGAGCAATTGGTCGGCTCTTCGCAGCCCGACGACCAGGAACGAAAATTGACTACGATCGACGGCGTCGGCGTCGCCGCCTTGCCACGAAGGTTGAGCTGGGAGATCGGCAACGTGCCGGGGAAGCGCCCGAGCCGGTCATCGACGAACAGGCCGCTGACATAGTCCTGCTCCAGCAGCGCCTTGATGACGCGCCCAGTGAGCTTCTTGTCCCGGTTCGGCAGATAGATCAGGTCCGACCCCCCATTGGTGGCCACGACGACGTCGGGCTTGGCGGGGTCCTGGCCGAGCACGCCGTTGCCGGCCTTGGGATGGGCGTTGTCTGCGACGCGGGCGTTCTTGTCGTTAGGATCGAACAGCGGCAGGTCCAGCGCCTTGGCCAGATCGATCGCCAGGAAGCCCATCGGCAGGAAATTCTCCGGTGTGTCGTCGTAGGAGATTTTGGCCGCGGGGCTGGTCTTGCTCTCCTTCGAGATCGTTGAGAAGCCATGGTCGGCGGAGACGATGATGTTGGTCGAGGCGGCGAGCCCGAGCTCGTCGAGCGCCTTGCGCAACCGCGCGAGGTTGTCGTCGGCGTTCCTGATCGCGGCCATCGAGGTCGGCCCGTTGATCCCGGGCGTGATCGTGTTGAGGCTGTCGCCGGTGTTGTGCTGGCTGCCATCCGGGTCGCGCGACCAGAACACCAGGACAAACGGCTTGTTGCGCGCCTTGAACATCGGCAGCACGACCTTGGTGGCGACGTCCGCGAAATAGGCCTGCTGGGCGACATTGGCGACCGTGGTGCCGGGTGTCTTGGCGTCGCCGGCCTTGCCATTGTCGCCGCGGCTTGGCGTCGTCAGGGGCAGGTTGGCCTTAGTGAGCGCATCCTTCACCTCCTCGGATACGGGAACGCCATTCTTGCCGCCGGTGGAATCGTCGAAGATGATGGTGTGCTTGCCGCGATCGGTGTGGTCGAACAGCAGCGTCGGGCCGACCTTGCCGATGGCGGCGGTGCTGAAACCCTTCTCGCGCGCCATCTTCAGGATGGTCTCTTCGTTCAGATAGTCGCCGTTGAAGTGATCGTCGATGTCGGCCAGCACCGCGTCATTCTCGATGAAGGGCACAACGGTGTCGCCTGCGGGGGCCGAAGAATAGCCAGTGTAGATGGTGTTGCTGAAGGTACCGGTGTCGCCGAGATAGTGGCCGGTCGACATCGCCGAGCTGTTGGCCATGGTGAAGGTCGGAAACAGCGAATGCGAGTTCTTGAAGTTGACGCCCTTGTCGCGGATACCCGCCATCGCCGGCGCCGTCTGCGGAGTGACGATGCGCGAGCGCAGGCCATCGGGGATGAACAGGATCACGTTACCTGGCGTGCTGTTCTGGGCCGATGCGGCCCCGGCCGCAAGCGTGATCAAGCCTGCCGATAGCAATGTTATTGTGCGGCGCATCTTCATTTCCCCCTGTCAGAAGCGACGATCCTGCGATCGATCGTCGCACCCGTTTAGTTTTGCTATATGACAGAATTGTTACAGGTGGGCTCCTGTGCGTGCTCTGCGACAGGTTTGTCAACGCGCCGTCCGAACCGTGCGTAGAGCGCCGGGAGGACGGCCAGCGTCAGCAGTGTTGCGCTCATCAGGCCGCCGATGACGACGGTCGCCAGCGGCTTTTGTACCTCCGCGCCCGTGCCGGTGGCGAAGGCCATCGGCACGAAGCCGAGCGCCGCCACGAGTGCGGTCATCACGACCGGGCGAAGCCGGGTGAGGGCGCCATTCTCGATGGCCTGCCGCAGCGGCATGCCGTCCTCATGGAGCTTGCGGACCAGGCTCAGCATCACAAGGCCGTTCAGCACGGCGACGCCGGACAGCGCGATGAAGCCGACCGCCGCTGAGATCGAGAACGGCATGCCGCGAAGCCAGAGCGCGGCGATGCCGCCGGTGAGTGCGAGCGGCACGGCGCTGAACACCACCAGCGCATCGCGCGCCGATCCCGTGGCCGCCAGCAGCAAGAGGAAGATCAATGCAAAGCACGCCGGCACGACGATGCCGAGCCTCTGCCGGGCCGCGGCCAGATTCTCGAACTGTCCGCCCCAGCTCGTCCAGTAGCCCGGCGGCAGCTTGACCTGCTGGCCGACCTTGGCCTGGGCTTCCGCGACCACCGAGCCGAGGTCACGGCCGCGCACGTTGGCGGTGATGACGATGCGGCGCTTGCCGTTCTCGCGGCTGATCTGGTTCGGCCCCTCGGTGAAGGAGAAGCGCGCCAATCGATTGAGTGGCAGGCTCTGGACCGGGGCGTTGGGCGTTGCCTTCGGCAGCGCCACGGGAAGGTTGCCGAGCGCCTCGAGGTCGGATCGCAACGCTTCCGGCAGCCTTACGACGATGTCGAAGCGGCGGTCGCCCTCGAACACGACGCCTGCGTCCTGGCCGCCCACCGCGGCGCCGATCACATCCTGCACCGCCGCCGCGCTCAGACCGCGACGGGCGATCGCGGCGCGGTCGACCTTGATATCGAGGACAGGAAGGCCGCCGGCCTGCTCCACCTTCACGTCCGTCGCTCCATGCACCGAGCGCAGGACCGAGGCCACTTCGTTGGCCGCTTTCAGCATCGGCTCGAACTCGTCGCCGAACACCTTGACGGCGATGTCGCCGCGAACGCCGGCCAGAAGCTCGTTGAAGCGCATCTGGATAGGCTGGGTGAATTCATAGACGTTTCCGGGCACGCGATTGACGGAGCTTGCGATCTGCTCGACCAGTTCCTCCTTCGTCATCGACGGATCCGGCCATTGATCGCGCGGCTTGAGCATGATGAAGGTGTCGGACGCGTTCGGCGGCATCGGGTCGCTCGCGACCTCGGCCGTTCCGGTCTTGGAGAAGACGAAGGCGACCTGCGGCAAACGGCTGACGGCGTTCTCGACCGCAAGCTGCATCGCCTGCGATTGCGACAGCGCGGTGCTGGGAATCCGCAGCGCATGCATGGCGATGTTCTTCTCGTCCAGCGACGGGATGAACTCCTGCCCGAGGCGCGCGAAGCCAGCGAGTGCGACCGCAAACAGCACTGCAGCCGTTGCGATGACGGGCAGCGGGGCGGCAATCGCATAGCGCAACAGCGCCCGGTACAGGTGCTTCAAGGCGCTGACGAGCCTGCCTTCATGCTCCTGTACGCGTCCCGTGACGGCAATGGCAATCGCTGCGGGAACGAGCGTCAGCGACAGAACGAATGCCGATGCCAATGCCAGGATCACGGTCACGGCCATCGGCGTGAACATCTTGCCTTCGATGCCGGTGAAGGTGAGGAGCGGCACGTAAACCAGGAGGATGATGGCCTGCCCGTAGAGGCTCGGGCGGATCATCTCGACCGCGGAGGCGCGCACGGTGGCCAGCCGCTCGTCGCGGGAGAGGGGACGCCCAAGGTCGCGCTGCCGCTCCGCCAGATGGCGCAGGCCGTTCTCGGTGATGATGACGGCGCCATCGACGATCAGGCCGAAATCGAGTGCGCCCAAGCTCATCAGATTGGCGCTGATGCGGCCCTGCCACATGCCGATGGCAGTCATCAGCATCGCCACGGGGATCACCAGCGCGGTGATCAGCGCTGCGCGAAAATTGCCCAGTAGGACAAACAGCACAGCAACGACCAGCAGTGCGCCCTCGCTCAGGTTGGTCGCAACCGTTCTGACGGTGGCATCGACCAGCTGGGTGCGGTCGAGCACGGTCTTGACCTCGACACCCGGCGGCAGTGTCGGCGCGATCTCGCGCAGTCGCGCATCGACCGCCGACGACACGGTGCGGCTGTTGGCGCCGATCAGCATCAGCGCCGTGCCGACCACCACCTCGTGGCCGTTCTCGCTGGCACTGCCGGTCCGGCTTTCGCCGCCGATCGTGACGGTGGCGATATCGCGGATCCGCACCGGAATGCCGCCGCGCGTAGTGACGACGATGGTGCCGAGTTCCTCCATGTTCTCGATGCGACCGCCGGAGCGCACGACGAATCCCTCGCCGTTCTTTTCGATATAGCGCGCGCCGCGGCTGACATTGTTGGCCTCGATCGCGTTCGCAACATCGGCAAAGGTCAAGCCGAGCGCGATCAGCTTCGCCGCATCCGGGTGGACCTGGTACTGCTTGAGATAGCCGCCGATCGTATCGACGCCGGCAACGCCGGGCACGGTCTTGATCTGCGGCCGGATGATCCAGTCCTGCACCGTGCGCAAATAGGCGTTCTTCTCGATGTCGCCTTTGAGCCGCGCCCCGTCGCTGGTGACAAAGCTTCCGTCCCGTTGCAGGCCCGGCGCGCCGTCGGCTTCGACCGGTTTGTCGGCGAAGCGGACGGTCCACATGTAGATCTCGCCGAGCCCGGTCGAGATCGGACCGATCCGCGGCTCGATGCCTTGCGGCAGGCGTGCGCGAACCTCGGTGAGGCGTTCGGTGACCTGCTGACGCGCGAAGTAGATATCGGTCGATTCGCTGAAGACCGCGGTCACCTGCGAAAAGCCGTTGCGCGACAGCGAGCGGGTGCTCTCGAGGCCGGGCGCGCCGGCGAGCGCCGTCTCGACGGGAAAGGTGACCTGCTTCTCGATCTCGAGCGGCGACAGCGCGTGGGCCGCGGTGTTGATCTGCACCTGCTTGTTGGTGATGTCGGGCACCGCGTCGATCGATACCCTCGTCAACGCAAAGCCGCCGAGCGCCATGACGACGGCGCAGAGCGCAACGACCACCCAGCGGCGGTGAACGGAGAAGCCGATGATCGCCTCAATCATGGCCATGCTCCGCTTCGGCCTTTTCCAGTTCAGCTTTGAGCGTGAACGTGTTGGCGACGGCGATCGTCTCTCCCGGAGCAAGGCCGCTCACGATCTCGACGTCGTCATCATCCTCGCGACCGGTACGCACCTGTCGCGCCTCAAACCCTTCGGCGTCGCGCACGAATATCGTGGCGTTGCCCTTGACGGTCTGAAGCGCTTTCTTCGAGACGATGACCTTGGAGGGCTCGCCGCCGAGTGGCACTTCCGCCGTGACGAAAGTGCCGGGCCTCCATCGGTGATCCCGGTTCGGCAGAGTCGCGATGACGCGGGCGTTGCGGGTCTCGCGATCGAGCAGGGGGCTGACAAAGATCACCCGCGCCACCGCTTCGTCGTCGCTACCGATGGCGCGGATCGTGACCAGACCGCCCTCGCGCACGGCGGCGATGTCTTCCGGGGAGACCGCGAGATCGACCCAGATATCATCGAGATTGACGATGACGAACAGTTCGCTTTCCTGGCCCTCGCGGCCGATCAGCCCGCCGAGGTCGACGCGCCGCTCGGAGACGCGGCCTGAGATCGGCGCACGCAAATATTGCTCGCGCAGGCTTTCCGGCGGCTGGTTCGGGAGATCGGCGATCTCCTGTTCGGACAGACCCAGCGCGAACAGCTTTTGCCTGGCGCCGTCGAGTTTGATCCGTGCGTCATTGGCCGTGAGCTGGGTCCGCAGGAATTCGTTTTCCGACATGGCCCGGCTTTCGGCCAAGCTCTTTTGTCTGTTGTAGAGCGTCTGCTGCAGATCGTTGGTCAGCCGCGCGGCGAGGTATTCGCTCTTGGCGTCCGCCACCTCACGGCTTTCGATGACGGCGACGATCTCACCTTTTTCGACGCTGTCGCCGAGGCGCTTGCGCAGTTCGGCGACCGTTGCCAGCACGCGTACGGAGACGCGGCCGACGTGGTCGGCGTCGGGAATAAGCGAGCCTGGCGCCAGGAAATGGCGTCTGAGCGTACCGCCCGCAACCGGTGCCAGCCTGATGCCGGCATCGCTGATCTGCTCCTCGCTCAGCACGATGCGCTCGGTGCCGTGATCCTCGCTTTCGGCTTTTGCTGTCCCGGTCGTCGCCGCTTCCGGTTGCGCTGGCGTTCCCGACAGCGGCCAATGCGACCAAACCGTGATGCCCAGGCCGCTGCCGATGATGATGCCGGCAACGAAAAGAAGAATCCGTCTCATATATGCCTTCCCGCCGCGCGCGGGTCCGAGCCCGGCGCTGCTGCCATAGCCATGCGTGCAAGTTGGGCGCGCTGCCGGGAGGCAGCGCGGCCGGATCGGTCATGCCGATCGGATCAGGCGCGGGGTGGCTTGAAGGGAGAGATCGGTTCGGCCGCTTCGGGGGCACGTATGGCAAGGAAGCGATAGGCGTGCGCGGTATACTCGATCGTGATCGACGTCTCCTGTGTCGCCACGGTCGATACGTGGGTCAAGCAATGATCGCCATGGGGGAATGCTGGATGGACGGGAGCCTTGTCGGTGGCATCACCGGCGAGTTGCGCGATCGACAGTGCCGGCACTGTATCGTCGCTGTCGAAGCCGAGACCGTGAAAGAAGGACAGCACGAGCGCTAGCGAGATCAGTCCCGCAAGCAGGCTGCGCCACCGGCGCGACGAGGCCCTGCGGGTCGAAGAATCCGGTGCGGCGAAGCGAGAGTCCATGCCATTAGTTAGCGCCGCCCCGGTACCGATTCAAGTCAGCAGAGTGCTGAATGCTATAACGTTATGCTTTCGCCGGCGGCCGCTTGTTCCTTGTGACCCCGAACATGACGGCGCGACGACGGAGTCGCGCAGTTAGGGGCATTGTAAAAGCCGAGCCTCCGATCGCTGCGGCGGATCGCCTCGCTTATGGTCGGGCAGGCTGAGATGAAGTAGAACTTCGTAGACAGCCGGCTTGGCGGAGGTGGGGAAATGCTCGCACGAATCGTGGTCGCAACTCTTCTCATGATCTCCAGCGCGTTCGCGCAGGAGCGCTCAATCACGGTGGCATCGACGACATCGACCGAGCAATCCGGGCTGTTCGGTTTCCTCTTGCCGCGCTTTACGGCGGCAACCGGGATCGGTGTCAAGGTCGTCGCGGTCGGCACCGGCCAGGCGCTCGACATCGGACGGCGAGGCGATGCCGACGTGGTGTTCGTGCATGATCGCCCGGCGGAGGAGAAGTTCCTGGCCGAAGGATTTGGCGTCAAGCGCCAGGACGTGATGTACAACGATTTCGTGGTGATCGGGCCAAAGACCGATCCGGCGCATATTGCCGGCGGTAAGGACGTCACGGAAGCGCTGAAAAAGATCGCCGCCGCGAAGGCGACCTTCGTCTCGCGTGGCGACCGCTCCGGCACGCACCAGGCCGAATTGCGGCTATGGAAGGAGGCGGGCATCGACATCGCGACGGCGAAGGGATCCTGGTATCGCGAGATCGGGCAGGGCATGGGGCCCGCACTCAACATGGCCGCATCCGACAATGCCTATGTGCTCTCCGATCGCGGCACTTGGCTGTCGTTCAAGAAGCGCGGCGATCTCGCGATCCTGACCGAGGGCGACCGGCGCCTGTTCAACCAATATGGCGTGATGCTGGTCAATCCGGCCAAGCACCCGACCGTGAAAGCCAAGGATGGCCAGGCCTTCGTCGACTGGCTGATCTCCGCCGAGGGACAGAAGGTGATCGCCGACTACAAGGTCGGGGGCGAGCAGCTATTTTTCCCCAACGCGTCCGACTAGCAGGAACGCGACCGTGCTGACGGTCACGCTGAGGCCGAGCAGGATCAGGCCGAGCCCGAGCGCGAGTGGCAACTCGCCCTTGCTGGTTTCCAGCGCGATCGCAGTCGTCATGGTCCGGGTGTAGCTGCGGATATTGCCTCCGACGATGATGATGGCGCCGACTTCGGCGATGGCGCGGCCGAACGCGGCGAGGAACGCGGTCAACAGCGAGGCGCGGCCAAGCGACGACAACAGCGCCATGCTGCGCAGACGCGACATGCCATCGGTGCGCATGAGGTCGGCATATTCCGCCCACAATAGCGAGACCGGACGGTGCACGAGTGCGACCACGATCGGCGTGGCGAGGATCGTCTGCGCGACAATCATGGCGCTCGGCGTGAAGAGCAGTCCGGCAAAGCCGAGCGGACCGGAACGCGACAGCAGGAGGTAAAGCGCCAGTCCGACCACCACGGGCGGCAGGCCGAGCATGGCGTTCACCAGCACGATCGTGGCCTGCCTGCCCTGAAACCGGCTAATCGCGAGCAGGACGCCGAGGGGGGCGCCGATCAGCAGCGCCAGCAGGCTCGCCGTCAGGCTGACGCGCAACGATAGCAGGACGATGCCGATCAGCTCAGCGTCAAGACTGGCGATCAGCGAGAGCGCCGTTGCCACCGATTGCGTGAAATCATTCATCCTGCTGCGCGCTTGGCCGCCCCGGTGAGATCGCCCGAATGAAGATTGCCGGCTGCCACCATCCAGCAAACACCTAAATCTCTCATAAACTGCGTAACGTCCAATACCGCACAAGCGATGTTGCGCGGTCGAAATCTGGTAACACTCAGAAACAAAGTTCCATGTTAACCGGCTGATAACTCATTTTCCTAACGCCCTCTTGGGTTGTGTCTCCTACAACAAGCGCTTGTAGGGGCAGGGAAATGTCAGACAGCTCGGCCAAGAGCGATATCTTGCAGAGCCGGTGGTGGCCGAAATGGGCCGCCGCGGCGCCAGCGCGATTGAGCGCAATTCAGTGGCTCGTGCTGTGCGCGGCTGCGCTCGTGGCCGCGATCGGGCTCGGCACAGGGTACCTGGCGCTGCAATTCCGGGAGCGCGCGCTCGATCTTGCCGAACGCGAACTCTCCAACACGGCGCTGCTGCTGTCCCGCCATTTCGATCAGCAGCTCTCCGATCTCCAGCACGTGCACGATGATGTCGTCGCCAACATGCGGGCGGACGGGGTCGATACGGCCGATCAGTTCGAAAAGGTGATGTCACTGCTGAGTGCGCACGAAATGCTGCGCACCAGGCTTGCGGCGCTGCCGCATGTTGGTGGTCTCAATCTGTTCAATGCCGAGGGATGGCTGATTAATTCCTCCGAGATGTGGCCGGTGCCCGACCTCAATGTCAGGGATCGGCGATATTTCAGGGAGTTCACCTCCGGCAAGCCGACGCCGGATGTCATCGTCGAGCCCGCCGTGAGCCGCGTCACGGGCAAGTGGACGACGCTGTTCGCCCGCAAGATTGTCGACGGTAATGGCGCCATCATCGGCTTTTCCAGCCGGGGCGTCGAGCCCAGCCAGTTCGAGGATTTCGTCGCCTCTCTGGCGCTGAGTGGCGACACAATCATCTCAATGATCCATCGCGACGGCACGGTGATCGCCCGCTACCCCAAGGATGACGGGGCGGTCGGCAAGAGCGTAGCCGGTCTCCGGCCATTCCAGAAGGCGCTGACGCTTGACGGGAATATCTCGGGGCGCTTCAGCAACGAAGATGCCGAAGACAAGATCGGGGCAGTTCGACCGCTCACTCATTTTCCGATCCTGATCGTTGCCACGACCAAGACCTCGACCGCGCTCGCCAACTGGCGGGCGCAGACGAAACTGCAGTTCAGCGCTGCGATCCTGGCGATCGTCGTCGTCATCGTCACGATCTTCCCGATCGTGAGACAACTGCAGCGACAGCATGAGGCCGCGCGCCAGAAGCTATCGGAGAAGAGCCTTCATCTCGACACCGCCATCAACAACATGACCCAGGGGCTGTTGCTGTTCGATGCGTCGGGCCGGCTCGTGGTCTGCAATCAGCGCTATCTCGATATGCTCGGCGTATCGCCTGACGTCGCCAAGCCCGGATGCTACCTGCGCGATCTCGTGCTGCACCGTCAGGCGATCGGATCCTTTATCGGCGATGTCGACGAATATTGCGCGCACTTCATCGGACCCAACAGCAGCGAGATCGGCGAACGCCATTTCTCGACGCAGGACGGGCGAATTATCCGAATGATCTTCAAACATTCACCGGACGGGGGTTGGGCCACGACATTCGAGGACGTGACCGAGCGGCGCCGTGTCGAGGCGAAGATCGAACATCTCGCCCATTACGATCCGCTGACCAATTTGCCGAACCGGACGCTGTTCCAGCGCCACGCCGAAGGCTTGCTGCTCGAAACAGCCGATGTGCAGTTCGCGATCCTCTATATCGATATCGACGAGTTCAAGCGCATCAACGATTCGCTCGGCCATCTGATCGGTGATGAGTTCCTCAGAGGTGTCGCCGAACTGTTGCGGCAGTCGATCGGACCGGAGGATTTCATCGCGCGTCTCGGCGGGGACGAGTTCGCTATCGTTCAACGCGGCATCACGGCCGATGGCGATGTCAGCGCGCTGGTTGAACGGATCTATCAGGCGCTGCGGACGCCATTCGATTGCCACGGCCATCACTTGTCCGGCGACGCCAGCATTGGCATCGCGGTCGCGCCGCGGGATGGTACCGATCTGCTCGGCTTGCTGAAACGCGCGGACCTTGCGATGTACGCAGCCAAGGCTGCCGGTCGCCGCACCCACCGTTTCTTCGAGCCGGAAATGGAGAAGGAGGCCAAGCTTCGCCGCGAGCTCGAAGCCGATCTGCGCACTGCGCTGGTCGAGGGCGGGTTTGAAATCCATTACCAGCCGCTCGTCGACCTGCGCAGCGACGAGGTGACCGGCTGCGAGGCGCTGGTGCGCTGGCGGCATCCGGTGCGCGGCATGGTATCGCCGGCCGAATTCATTCCGGTCGCGGAGGAGACGGGCCTGATCGAGGAGATCGGGCAGTGGGTGCTGCGGACCGCCTGCACTGAGGCTGCCACCTGGCCCGCCCATGTGCGGGTGGCGGTCAACGTATCGCCAATTCAGTTCAAGTCGGATGCGTTGTCGTTGAAGGTCGCAGCGGCATTGGCCGAGAGCGGGCTCGATCCGCGCCGCCTCGAGCTCGAAATCACCGAGGCCGTGCTGATCGCGGACGATGATGCCGCGCTGATCGCACTCAACCAGCTCCGCGCGCTCGGCGTCCACATCGCGCTGGATGATTTCGGAACCGGCTATTCCTCGCTGCAATATCTGCAGCGTTTCCCGTTCGACAAGATCAAGATCGACCGCAGCTTCGTCAAGGAAGTCACCCGCAACAGCTCGTCGGCGTCGATCATTCGCGCGGTGGTGAGCATCGCGGCCGACCGCGATATGATCACGACGGCGGAGGGCGTCGAAACCGAGCAGCAGCGTGACACCGTGCACATGCTGGGATGTACCCAGATGCAGGGCTATCTGTTCAGTGCGGCGCGCACTGCACAGGATATCCGCAGGATGCTGGCGGCCGAAGCCGAGGTGGAAGACGCTGCCTGATCGGCGATATTTCAGGGTTTGCGCCGATCCATGCCGTAGCCTGTGATGGGACGCAACAGCCGTTCGGTCAGCGCGCCGATCGCAAGGCCGGCAACGACATCGCTCAGCCAATGCGCAAGCAGGACGACGCGTGTCAGCACCAGGCCTCCACCGATCGCCCATACCACGTTGCGCTTTGCCGGCGGAAGCACGGTTGCGGCTGAGGCGATCGCACCGACGTGAATCGCATGGCCGGACGGAAAGGCGTCCTCGGGCTTGCCGGAGAACGGCACGCCATGAAGGTGACCTCGGGCTGTCCGTCGATCGGGGCGCTCCTGGTCGAATACCGTTTTCAGCACGTGGGGCAGGATAGTCGCGACGATCGTGGTCAGGAGGATGTGGTTGCTGTTGCGGCGCTGCTTCGCGTCCTTGT
Source organism: Bradyrhizobium sp. Leo114 (assembly GCF_055229415.2). Lineage (NCBI taxonomy): Bacteria > Pseudomonadati > Pseudomonadota > Alphaproteobacteria > Hyphomicrobiales > Nitrobacteraceae > Bradyrhizobium > Bradyrhizobium sp. Leo114. Next base: position 16,117 of record NZ_JBUYEN020000010.1, read on the forward strand.
CGCGAGAATAAAGCCACCAGCCCAACGCAAGCGCGCTGAGCACGTGCTCATCCGCGCCCCAGGTCAGGACCTCGGCGACCCGCTCGGCTGTCGGCGTTGTGTATTCCGATACGGTGTCGGCGATTGCCTTATCAGCACGGGTTGGCTGCACCCGGAAAAGCGCCATCGGATTCTCCCTTCGAGAGTACAAACCTTTGACGGCCGTGATGGTTTCGCGGGCGCACCCGCGCATAGGAACGAAAATTTCGGCCACGAGTTTGCCGCTCACGATCCCGAGGAGAGGCAAGCACCATGAAAAGATCGATCGTGGTGACGGCGGTTGCCGTCGCTCTTATTTCCACCTCGGCAGCCGCGCAATCGGTCGGCGAGAAGACCGGCGTCAATTCGGTACTGGGCGTCGCTCCCTCGACGGCCGATTTCGTCAAGGAAGCGGCGACCAGCGATATGCTGGAGATCGAGGCAGGCAAGATCGCCGAGCAGAAGGGCAATGCGGAAGAGAAGAAATTCGCGTCCCAGATGATCGCCGATCACACCAAGACCAGCAGCGAGCTGAAGGGGCTGGTCACGAGCGGCGAGGGCGTGCCGATTCCATCGGGCTTGGATTCATCCTCGCAAAGCAAGCTCGACAAGCTGCGCGACACCAAACCGGAGAACTTTGCAAGCCAATATAACCCGATGCAGGTGAGCGCGCACAAGGATGCGGTGTCGCTGTTCGAACGCTACGCCAAGAGCGGCGACAATCCGAAGCTGAAGGATTGGGCCGGCAAGACGCTGCCGACGCTGCGGCACCATCTCGAGATGGCGGAGGCGCTGGACAAGAATCGCAAGTGACGCCGCGGCGTCACGCCTTGCGCTGGTGGCGCGTCCATCGCACGATCAGCGGCAGAGCGTACCAGAATCCGATCAGGACGAGAAAACTCGCCGCCGCGTAAGTGGCGGCGAGTTCGCTATTGGTGAATTTGCGGAGCACGACGTAGCTCTCTGCGGCTATGCCCGCGGCCAGAAACAGCGGCGCCGCTGTCACCAGCGCGGAGGCTGTGCGCAGAAATCTCGGAGAATCTGCGCCGCCATAGGAGAGCCGGTGCAGGGCGGCTGGCGTCATCAGGAGGATGACGTTCACGGCGACGAGGCCGAGCGCGACGGCATGCACGATCTTTGCCGTCTGCGGCATCTCATCAAATCCAGCGGTAAGCATGGCGATGAATTGAAAGCCGAACAGGGCCTGTGCGCCGGGGATGATGACCCGCGCTTCGGTCAGCAGTTGCTCGACTTTTGTCGCGAGCGGGGTTGTTCCTCCTGAATCGGGCATTGGTGTTCTCTCCCGGTGAAACAGCTCCAATCCGAACCACGCAAAGCTTGATGCGAGTATCAGCGCGAGTCCGCTGGTGGTACCGGCGAACCAGCCGAAATGTCGTTCGATCACGACATAGGCGGCAACGCCAAGGCTCAAGGAGAAGGGAACCAGGCCGGCGGTCGCGTACAAAGACGTCGCGTGGACGAGGCGCTTCGACGATGAACCTCCCTCGACCATCCGGTGTTCCATCGAGGGGATGATCAGGAGCCCCAGCGAAAGCGTCAGCAGCGCAAGCCCAACGGCGCAGAGCATTTTCGACGCGGAGGAGAGCGATGGAAAGCCGGTCTGGAAGAAGGCCTGGAATTGAAATCCGAGCAGGACCTGGATGCCGAGGACAAGCAGACGAGTTTCGTCAAGCGCCGTCTTGACCATGCGGTCCAGCTTCTCGGACATCCTGGCCGCACTCCTTTCTCGCCGCGCCGGAACCGTCGCCGATGTCGTGTTGTTAACGCGACATGTCATCTAACGTTCATCTACGGCGGGGTGCGACATGACGGCGCCGGACGTCCGCAAGGGGATGCCATCAGTCAAATTGCGGCGCGAGGAGTTTGCGCAACGCTACCGCAGCCGCTTCGTCGATCCGGCCTTCAGGCCGCTGCAGCGCGAGATCGATGCCATCATCGACGTGGCGTGGGATGCCTACAGTCATTCGCGCAAGTCGCCGCTGACGCGTAAAGCGGGGCCGGGCTTCGCCGATCCGGAATACGAACTGGCGGTGGATTGGCTCGCGGCGCGCGAGGCGATCCTGGCGGCGCAGCGGCGCCACGACGATGCGGCGGAGAGACCGCGCATCCTGATCATCAACGGCTCCTCACGCAGCGAGCATACCTGCCCCGGTGAAATGTCCAAGAGCTGGCGATTGGTCAAGCTCGCCGAGCCTGTGTTCGTCGAGATGGGGCTTGCCGTCGACATCCTCGATCTCTCGCGACTGGCGTCCGAGTTCGGCAAGCAAATCCATCCCTGCAAGTCCTGCGTCTCGACATCGCCTGCGCTGTGTCACTGGCCCTGCAGTTGCTATCCGAATTACGCGCTCGGCCAGACCGACGACTGGATGAACGATATCTATCCGCTATGGGTGGCGGCGCACGGCATCCTCATCGTATCGCCGGTGAATTGGTATCACGCGCCGACGGGGCTGAAAGCCATGATCGACCGGATGGTTTGTGCCGATGGCTGCAATCCCGACCCGACCTCCACCCACGGCAAACACGCGGATGAAGCCAAGGCGCTCGAGTTGAAGGGCTGGCCTTATCCGCGGCATCTCGCCGGCCGCAACTTTGGTCTCGTCGTGCACGGAGATTCCGTTGGCGCGGAAACGATGCGACGTTCGCTATCGGATTGGCTGACGGATATGGGGCTGATCCCGGTCGGCCGAACGGGTGAGCTCGACGGCTATATCGGCTACATGGAGCCTTACGCGACCTCACATCAGGCACTCGATGAGGACAAAGCGTTCCAGGAACAGACCTTGAATGTCGCGCGAGCGCTCGGCAACGCGGTGAAGCTTGCGCGTGAGGGCAAGTTGCAGGATCCGGCAGCGGGGCTCGTGCAGCCGAATCCGAAATAGCGTCAGCCTCGGTTCCGGGCGAAGCGGGGATCAATTCGCCGTTGCGCAGGAACGATGTTCGGCATTGCCGATTGGTCGGCATCTCCCATCCACTGCGACGGAGTTTCCCATGGACTTGAAAGGCAAGAAGATCGCAATCCTCGCAACCCACGGCTTCGAGCAGTCGGAACTGGAAGTGCCGCGCGACCGGCTCAAGAAGGCCGGCGCAACCGTCGACGTGATTTCGCTGGCCGCGGGCGAGATCAAGGGCTGGGACATCAAGGATTGGGGCCGGCCGGTGAAGGTCGACAAGACGCTCGACCAGGTCTCCGCGTCCGACTACGACGCGATCGTGCTGCCGGGCGGACAGATCAATCCGGACCTGCTGCGGGCCGAGCCGAAGGCGCTGAAATTCATCAAGGAGATATTCGACGCCAAGAAGGTCGTCGCGGCGGTCTGCCACGCGCCCTGGCTTCTGATCGAAACCGGCATCGCCAAGGGGCGGCGGATGACCTCGTATAAGTCGATCAAGACCGATGTGATGAATGCCGGCGCCAAGTGGGAAGACTCCCAGGTGGTGACCGACCAGGGCGTGATCACGTCCCGCAATCCCGGCGATCTCGAAGCCTTCAGTGCCAAGATCATCGAGGAGGTGAAGGAAGGCCGCCACACCCAGCGCAGCGCAGCCTGATGAAGCGAGCCAGCCGATGCAAAGCAAATTGATCTCCGACGAGCCGGGCGCGCAGGTCCATGTCGTCATCCTCGACACCGGCGAGGAAGCATTCGCGGCGCTGACAAAGTTCGCCAACGAGGCCAGGATCTCGGCGGCGACGCTGACCGCGATCGGCGCGTTCGAGAAGGCGACCGTCGGCTGGTTCGATTTCGGCTCGAAATCCTACCGGAAGATCGAGGTCAACGAGCAATGCGAGGTGCTGAGCGCGATCGGCGACGTCGCGATCGGCGATGACGGCAAGGCCAGTCTGCACGTTCACATCGTGCTCGGGCTGTCGGATGGCTCCACGCGCGGCGGCCACCTGCTCGCGGGCGTGGTGCGGCCGACGCTCGAGGTTGTGCTGACGGAAGCGCCGGCGAAGCTTCGGCGGAAGAAGAGGGCGGACCTCGGCATCGCCCTCATCGATATCGCGGCCCAATAGTGCCAATAGCAAAAGGAGACGCGCTTAGCGCACGCCGAGCGCGTTCTCCAACTGCCGCTTCGTCATTTTCGAGCGGCCTTCGATTCCGCGTTGCTGCGCCCTCGCGTAAAGCTCTCGCCGCGTATGTCCGTCGCGCTTGCGGGCGCGCGAGCGTGCCGCCTTGCGTCCGCGGGCGGTGAGCTTGCGGGCATTGCGGCCGCCCATCGCGCGGCTGCTTTCCCGCTTGCCGGAAGCCCCGACATGCGACTTGCCCTCGCGCTCCTGCTGGGCGGTACGGCCCTGCGCTTCCTTTTGTTCGGTGCGGCGCAGGTCACGACGGTTGCTGCGCTCGCTCTGGTATTTGGAGGCGCCCGCTTCCTGCAGCGCAATGGCGATCGCCTGCCGACGATTCTTGACCTTGCCGGCGCGGCCGCCACGGCCGCTCTTCAGTTCGCCATGCTTGAATTCGTGCATCACCCTGCCGGTGACGCGTCGTTGACGCGATGAGGGTGCCATCGTCTTAATCCTCCGTTTATCGGCAAGAACCGCCGACGGCGGATGTCGTTCCAACGGAGGGCAGAGGTTAAGGCCGCAGACGTTAAGGCTCAGACGGTCGAACTGATCGACCCCCGATCGACGATCGCTTTCCGTAAGATGCGCGACAGCGACTCGACCGAATAGGGTTTCTGGATCAGCTCGAATCCGCGATGCGCATTTTCGGCGAGCACGTTGCTGTATCCGCTGGTCAGGACGACCGGCAGCCCGGGATAGCGGTCGCGGATCACGCTGGCGAGCTCCACGCCGTTCATGCCGGGCATGATGACGTCGGAGAATACGAGGTCGGCGGAAAACTCGTCTTCGGACAACAGGGCAAGCGCTGCATTGGCATTCGCCACGCGTTTGACCGAGTATCCGAGATCTTCGAGCAGCTCGGTGGAGAACTGCCCGACCTCGTCATTGTCCTCCACGACCAGGACGCGGTAGCCGCGGCCCGTGGTTGCCGGCTCGCTGGCGATGGCTGCAGCGGACGCCGCATCGGCCGGTCGTGCTGCCTGCGGCAGATAGATCGTGAAGGCCGCGCCTCGTCCGAGCGTACTGACGACATCGATGTCGCCGTCGGACTGCTTGGCAAAGCCAAATGCCTGGCTCAGGCCAAGCCCGGTTCCCTTGCCGACTTCCTTGGTGGTGAAGAACGGTTCGAAGATCGATTGCAGATGATCGGGCGCGATGCCGCTGCCGCTATCGGCCATGGTGATCGCGACAAAGTCGCCGCGGCGCGCCGGCTGGGCACGCAGGGCAGGGATGCCCCGCACCTTCCGCACCGCAATGGAGAGGCGGCCTTCGCCGTCCATGGCGTCGCGGCCGTTCACCGCGAGATTGATCAGTGCGGTCTCGAATTGGGCGATGTCGGCGATCGCAAAGCAATCGGGGTCGTCGATCTCGACGTCGATCTGGATGCGCGCACCGACCAGCGGCCGGATAAGCTGGGTCACGCCCTCGACCTGCGCGCCGACATTGAAGACCTGCGGCTTCAGCGGCTGGCGGCGGGCGAACGCCAATAGCTGCGCGGTCAGCTTGGAGGCGCGCTCCACCGTCTCGGAGATCGCGTCGATGTAGCGATGACGGCGCTCTTCGGGCAGGTCGCGGCGGCGCATGAAGTCGGTCGCGGAGCGGATGATGGTCAGCAGATTGTTGAAGTCGTGGGCCACGCCGCCGGTGAGCTGGCCGACGGCTTCCATCTTCTGCGATTGCCGTAGCACCTCTTCGCCCTGGCGGCGTTCGGTGATGTCGACGGCTTCGGCCACGGCGCCAATCACAGTGCCGTGCTGGTCGCGAAGCGGCCGCATCGCGAAATCGAAATAGCGCTCGCCGACCGGAAGCCGCAGCATCATCTCGGTCTTGACGTCGTCGCCCTTCATGACCGCCATGAAGGCGTTGCGAACCAGCTTGGGCAAGTCGTCGGTCGCGACGAACCAGGGCGTTTCCCAGAACGGCTTGCCGATGGCATCACGGGCCTCGGCGCGGATGCCGGCCAGTGCCGTCCGGTTGGCATGGAGCACGTCGCCGTGCTGATTGAGCAGCACCTGATACTGGTGGCTGGTCTCGAAGATCGCGCGCATTTGCGCTTCGCTGGCTTCGAGCTGCGCGGTGCGCTCGGAGATACGCAGTTCGAGCGTTTCGTTCAGCCGGCGCAGTTCGATCTCGGCCTGCTTGGCCGCGGTGATGTCGTGGGCGACCCCGATGAAGCCGATGTGGTTGCCGGTCGGATCCCAGCGCGGTTGTGACTCCGACCTGAGCCAGCGCCATTCGCCGTCGGCGCGCAGATAGCGCGCCTCCAGCACGAAAGGCTTGAGCGAAGCTTCGCCCGCGATCGATTCCTGCACGATGCGCGACATATCGTCAGGGTGCAGCCGCTTGCGCCAGTCGAACTTGATGGCTTCTTCGAAGGGAAGGCCGAGGAAATCGATATAGGCCCGGTTGGCGAAGGAGCGGGTGCGGTCGAGTTTGGTCACCCAGATCGGAACCGGCGCGCTGTCGGCGATGAGGCGGAAGCGCTCCTCGCTTTCGCGCAGCTTTTCCTGGGCGAGCATGCGTTCGGTGATGTCGATGTGGGCGCCGACCAGACGGAGTGCGCGGCCGTCGCGGTCGCGCTCGATTTCCCCGATGACGGCGATCCACCTGACCTCACCGTCGCTCGGACGGAGGATCCGGTATTCCGCCATATAGTCTCCGCTCGTCCCGGCCAGGGCATCGAAGAAATGCCCGATCGCGCGGTCACGATCGTCGGGGTGGATGCGGTCGACCCAATCCTCGTGGGTTTCGTTCACCGCATCCGACCCCAGTCCATGGATGATCAGGTATTCCGGCGAGCGGCGGTTGCGGAAGCCCTCGCGGAAATCGACCTCGACACCGCCGACGCGGCCGATACGCTGGATCCGGGCAAGCTCCGCCTCGCGCTCCTGCAATTCGCGATGCGCGCGGTCACGTTCGCGGGCAATTTCTTCCAGATGCTGGCGCAGCCGTTCAGCGGCGACCGTCTCGGGAAGGACGTTCATAGGGTCTGGCGGCATCGGGGCGGGCGACCTCTTTCCGTAGTCTCACACAACGAAAGAGGGCTTGCCAGCATCATTTGGCCTTGGTGCCGGGCCTGCAGTTATAGGCCCTGCGGAACCCCGCCGCCTGTGCGTCATCTTCAGAGCAGAACCAGCGGTCTGGCCTGGTTAATCCAGGGTAACTGCGGCACGCCTGCAAGTGGTAGATGCCGATATCGCCGGTGACGCGGGCGCGCACGGCGAACTTACCCTTGATGTTGCAGCTTGCCGGCATGGGAAGATCTTCAGGGAAGAGCACGTCGCGGATCGCGCGATCGCGGTCGGCGGGACATGATGCGCCCAGCAGCGCGCCGTCCTGCTTGCCGCGGCGGAACTCCTGCGGGGCAACAAAGCAGCCTTTCCACATGCCCTGGCGGTCTTCCCTGGCGCGCGCCTCGTCAGGCTTGAAGCGGCCGGTGGCGGAAGCCTCGACGTTCAGGGCAAAGCCCCGCTGGACCATCACCTCGCTAAGGCTGGTCGGGTCGCCTTCGATCTTGCACACGCCGAGATGTCGTTTCTTGTAGGCCGGGTCGGGACCGAGATCGTCGCAGCGGACCTGACGATCGCCGATTAGCTTCGCCAACTGGTCGCGGGCCTCGATGCCGCAGGTCCAGCTCTCGGCATGCTCGTCGATGCACAATTGGTCGATCGGAGGCACGTCGATGCCATCGAGCCGATAGGTCACGTTGCCGAGCTGCAGCGTGCTGCCGTCCCTGACGGTAGCGTTGGCGGCGAAGCCTTGGCTCGCCGGAAGGGCTATCAGGATCAGCCCTGCGATCAATGTGCGTAATGGCATGGTCTGCATCGATGGGGTGGCGTGCGGGGGCAAAGGTTCTAGATCATGAGCCGATTGGACGGAATCGGATCATGATCTCATCTTTCTTCTTTGAGCATGATCTCCGCGCAAACGCTTCGCGTTTGTCGCGAGGGAAAACCGGTTTCCACCGGATCATGCTCTAGCACGAAGCTCCCGCGAAGCTATTCCGCGTTGGGAAAAAGCCGCCGGAACTGGTCGACAGTGACCGATCCATGGTTGACTTGTTGAGAACAAAAAGAGAACATAAGTGCTCGCCCCGCATCCCGGAAACCGCCAGATGTCCTCTCTTCCCAGTGCCAGCAGCGAGGATATCGACGGCTTAGAAGCTGCCGTGGATGAGGCGATCGCGGCCTGCGGCGGGGATATGCGGGCCACCGTCCGCGCGCTGATCGTGGCCAATGACTATCTGGAAAACGAGGTCAGCGAGCTGATGAAGGCCGTCTCTCGCGCCCATGTGCGTGGTAGATTTAATACCTATTCGGGTTGATGGCTTCGGGCGCCGGGTGCAAGCCGGCCGCCTCCATATAGACCGTTGCCTCTCCTGAGTTTTCCTGTACCACGTTAATTGAGACGCCCACCGCCCGTACCACATTGCGGGCGAAGATCCTGCCCAAACGCTCAAGCAAGAAGCACATGTTCAAACGAATCCTGATCGCCAATCGCGGCGAGATCGCCTGCCGGATCATCAAGACTGCGCGCCGTATGGGGATTGAGACAGTCGCGGTCTACTCCGAGGCTGACCGCGATGCGCTGCATGTCGAGATGGCCGATGAGGCTGTGCTGATCGGCCCGCCGGCGGCGGCGGAGAGCTATCTGGTGATCGAGAAGATCGTCGAGGCCTGCCGCAAGACCGGCGCCGAGGCCGTCCATCCCGGCTACGGCTTCCTGTCCGAACGCGAGGCGTTTCCGCGCGCGCTGAAGGAGGCCGGCATCGTCTTTATCGGCCCCAATCCTGGTGCCATCGCCGCGATGGGCGACAAGATCGAGTCCAAGAAGGCGGCCGCGAAGGCAAAGGTCTCCACCGTGCCCGGCCATCTCGGCGTCATCGAGGACGGCAAGCATGCGGTGAGGATCGCCGACGAGATCGGCTATCCCGTGATGATCAAGGCTTCCGCCGGCGGCGGCGGCAAGGGCATGCGCATCGCGCATTCGAAGGCCGAGGTCGAGGAGGGCTTCAATCTCGCCAAGGCCGAAGCGAAATCCTCTTTCGGTGACGACCGCGTCTTCGTCGAAAAATTCATCGTCGATCCCCGCCACATCGAGATCCAGGTGCTCGGCGACAAGCACGGCAATGTGATCTATCTCGGCGAACGCGAGTGCTCGATCCAGCGCCGCAACCAGAAGGTCATCGAGGAGGCGCCGTCCCCGCTGCTCGACGAGACCACGCGCCGCAAGATGGGCGAGCAGGCGGTCGCGCTGGCGAAGGCGGTGAGCTACGACTCGGCCGGCACGGTCGAGTTCGTCGCCGGCCAGGACAAGAGCTTCTACTTCCTTGAGATGAACACGCGCCTGCAGGTCGAGCATCCCGTCACCGAGCTCGTCACCGGCATTGATCTGGTCGAGCAGATGATCCGTGTCGCCGCCGGCGAACAGCTCAGCCTTACGCAGAAGGACGTGACGCTGACGGGATGGGCGGTGGAATCGCGCGTCTATGCCGAAGACCCGTTCCGCAACTTCCTGCCGTCGATTGGGCGCCTGGTGAAATATCGTCCGCCGGCCGAGAAGAGCCAGGATGGCGTCACCGTCCGCAATGACACCGGCGTGCAGGAAGGCGGCGAGATCTCGATCCATTACGATCCGATGATCGCCAAGCTGATCACGCACGCGCCGTCGCGGGCGGCGGCGATCGAGGCGCAGTCGACCGCGCTGGACGCGTTCTATGTCGATGGCATCCGCCACAACATTCCGTTCCTGTCGGCGCTGATGAACCATCCGCGCTGGCGCGAGGGAAAGCTCTCCACCGGCTTCATCGCGGAGGAATATCCGAAGGGATTTGCGGCGCGGCCGCCGGAGGGCGAGATCGCGCGACGGCTGGCGGCGGTGGCCGCGGCGATCGACCACGTGCTCGGCGAGCGCAAGAGGCAGATCTCGGGCCAGATGAATGGCCGACTGGTGCAGCGGGAGCGGCGCCGCGCGGTGTGGCTCGAGCGTGATGAGATCGCGCTCGACGTCGCGCGCGAGGCCGACGGCATCGCGGTCCGCTTCATCGGCAGCGATGGGCTGCCGGGCAATCCGCACAATCTGGTCTCGAGCTGGGTGCCGGGCGAGCCGGTGTGGCAGGGCACGATCGATGGCCAGTTCGTGGCGATGCAGGTGCGCCCGATCAACAACGGCTTCCGCCTCGCGCATCAGGGCTTTGAGGTTCCGATCTATGTCTTCACCGAAGCCGAAGCAACGTCGGCGCGTCTGATGCCGGTGGTGTCGGCCGCCGATACCGGCAAGAAGCTGTTGTGCCCTATGCCGGGACTCGTGGTGTCGATCGCAGTCAGCGAGGGGCAGGAGGTCAAGGCCGGCGAGACGCTTGCGGTCGTCGAGGCCATGAAGATGCAGAACGTGCTGCGCGCCGAACGCGACGGTACGGTGAAGAAGGTCCACGCCGCTCCCGGCGCAACGCTGGCGGTCGACGCGCTGATCCTCGAATTCGCCTAGAGCATGATCCGGAACGTGGATACCGGTTCCGCGAAAGGGTCGTGCCCAAGCTGACATAGAGAGAGCTCCCATGACCTTCCGTGCGCGACGCGAAGCACTGCGTTCGATCCTTGCGGGCACCGGCTGCGTTCGGCCAGGTTCGGTCTACGATGCGACGTCGATCCGGATTGCCGAGGATCTCGGCTTCGAGGTCGGCATGTTCGGCGGCTCCGTCGCCTCACTCGCGGTGCTCGGCGATCCCGACATCGCACTGATCACGTTGACCGAGCTTGCCGAGCAGATGCGGCGGATGTCACGGGCCTCTGCTCTCCCTGTGCTTGTCGATGCCGACCACGGCTATGGCAATGCACTGAACGTCCGCCGCACGGTGCAGGAGCTTGAGGCCGCCGGCGCCGCCGGCCTCACCATCGAGGACACCTTGCTGCCGCAGGCGTTTGGCGAGGCCAAGACGCAACTGATTCCGCTCGATGAAGGCATCGGCAAGATGAAGGCGGCGCTCGACGGCCGCGGCGATCCATCGCTCGTCATCATTGGCCGCACCGGCGCGGTGTCGATCACCGGCCTTGACGATGCAATCGCGCGAGCTAAGGCCTATGAGGCCACCGGTGTCGATGCGTTGTTCTTCACCGGCATCAAGGTCAAGGCGGAGCTGGAAGAGATCTCCGCGGCAACGACACTGCCGATCGTGCTCGGCGGTGCGCCGGAGGAGATGGCTGCGCCGGATTATCTCGCGGGCCTGCGCGTGCGGATTGCGCTGCAAGGCCATGCGCCGTTCGCAGCGGCGACGCAGGCGGTCTATGAGACGCTGAAGGCGCTGCGCGAGGGCGCGTCGCCGAAAAGCCTGAAAGGGCTGCCATCCCCGGAACTGACCGGCCGTGCGATGCGCGAGGCTGAGACGAAAGCGCGCGGCAGCGAATTTCTCGGACTGAAGAAGTGAGCGACACGATCCGTCATGTCATGATCCGCGGTCGCGTCCAGGGCGTCGGCTACCGCGCCTGGGTCGAACACCAGGCGCACCTGCGGCGGCTCGATGGCTGGGTGCGCAACCGCCGGGACGGCAGCGTCGAAGCGGTGTTCGCCGGGCCCGAGGCGGTCGTGTCGGGAATGATCGCCGAGTGCCGGCGCGGGCCGACCGCAGCACGCGTCGATGCCGTGCAAGACGAGGCCGGCCGCCCCGATCTGCTCAACCTGCGCGAGGCAGGGGAGGCTTTCTCGGTGCTGGCGACGGTGTAGGTGCGATCATGTGAGGTCGTGCGCGGCCCCGTGCTGAATCGTCTCCAGCAGTCGCGCTTGAGTTTCGCCGAACACCTCGGCAAAGGCCTGCCGGAGCGCGACGTCGACATCGGTGAGCGTCACCGGCAGGCCGAGATCGACCAGTGACGTGACGCCGTAGCGTGGGTCGACCACGCCGCAGGGCACGATCGCGGAGAAGTGCGCCAGATTCGGCTCGACGTTGATCGCGATGCCGTGAAACGAGACCCAGCGCTTCAGCCGGACCCCGATCGCTGCGATCTTGTCCTCGAATCCTGATCCCTTGTCCGGCCGCTTGACCCAAACGCCGACGCGGTCCTCGCGGCGCTCGCCGCGGACATTGAAGGCGGCAAGGGTGCGGATGATCCATTGCTCCAGCGAGGCGACATAGGCGCGCACATCCGGCCGGCGCCGCTTCAGGTCCAGCATCACATAGGCCACTCGCTGGCCCGGGCCGTGATAAGTGATCTGACCGCCGCGCCCGGTCTGGAATATCGGGAAGCGCGCCTCCAGGAGGTCGCCGGCCTTGCCGCTGGTGCCGGAGGTGTAGAGCGGGGGATGCTCCAGGAACCAGACCAGTTCGGGCGCTTTCCCGGCGGCGATATCGGCGACGCGTGATTCCATCGCGGCGACAGCGTCAGGGTAGGGCACCGGGGCATCCGAAATCCGCCATTCCACGGCTTCGCCGCCGTCTGGGTGCGCGAAAATCGTCAAATCAAGGTCTTGGCGGACATTAACCATTGGCTAACCATCACGTGGTCAGGTGGAACCACAATCTAATCCCGGTTTGGCGGTTCAAAAGTGCCTACCCTCGATAAAGTCAGTGTCGATCTCATGGTGGTGCTCGGCACCACTACCATGCCCATCCACCAGGTCATGCGGCTTTCCCGCGGTGCCATCATAGAACTGGATGCCACCGAGGCCGACGAGGTGAAGATCCTCGCCAACAACCTGCCGATCGCCAGCGGCGTGGTGCTGGTCGACCGCAACCGGATCGCGGTCGAGGTCAAGCAAATGCTGCCGAAATCCCCGGATGTTAGGTAGTTGATAGGCCACTTATCGGCTTGTCCCCCACCTTCCGATTTGTTACATCCCGCGCCGTCGATCCGGCGGCGCGCCCTTTAGGTTCCCTCCGGCATCCCAAGCGCTCGTGGCGGAATTGGTAGACGCGCTGCCTTGAGGTGGCAGTGAGTAAAATCGTGGGGGTTCGAGTCCCTCCGAGCGCACCACCCCCACGATTCGCATTGAAATCATTCAGCTTTTTTCGGAAAGTTACTCCGATTTGAGGGAATGATTACTACTTTGTTCTCCATTCCTGTTCCCAGTCCGTTCGTGAGTGACAGCAGGTCCGACCCTGTGGATTGGTCATAGGCCACGATCCGCTCCATCCCCGTCATGCCGAGCTTTTCCCGCCTTGCCTTGGCGATGTAGTGCGCCGGCATCTTCGGGTCGGTCCAACCGAACATCGCCATCATCTGGGCCTCGGTGCATTCGGCATAGGCCGCGACCTCGGCCCGCGCTTTCCGCACCCCATGACAGTTCTTCTTGGGCTGGTTGACGCCGGCCAGGATCGCGTAGGTCTTGAACTTCTTGGCCCACGACTTCTTGCCGATCGGCAGCGTCTTGCCCTTCACGGTCTTGCCGGTGAAGGTCTCCTCGCCGAGGATGCCGGCGGCGCGTGCGGCGCGCAGGCTGGCGGCGAAATCCGGATGCACCGGCACCGTGACGGTGGTGCGGCCCTGGCTCTTCTCGGTCGCGATCTGCACCACCGTCTGCCGCACCATGGGCTGCAGGTGCTTCGGCCCGAACTGCGCCGCGTCGCCGACGCGCAGGAAGGTGTAGTGCAGGATGTCGAACATCAGCCGCGCCATGGTACCGAGCGGCCACCTCTGGCGGAATTTGGCCATGTCTTCGTCGGTCCACGGCACCCAGCCGCCGCTCTCGCGGGAGGCGCGCGACTTGCCGGATTTGAGCCCGACGGTCGGGTCGTCCTCCTCCTTCAGGTGACCAGCGTCGATCATCCAGCGGATAATCGCGCGCAGGGCTGAGAGCAGGTTGCCGGCCTGGGTCGGCGTGCGCAACTTCATCTCGGTGCGGACCACATCCCTGGTCAGCAGCGAAAACGGCTTTTCGCCGTTCTCCTCCAGCAGGCTTTCGATCAGGCCGGTGCGCTGCGTGCGCGTCGACTCCGAGAAGCCGCGCAGGCCCAGCTGCTCGCAGCCGAGCCAGTGATCGGACGCCTTGTAGAGTACCCAGTACCAGCGCAGCGTGCCCTCGACGGGCGGCGTCGTGATGATCTTGCGAGGAGCGGCGCGCTGCTTCTGCGCCCGCACATAGTCGGTCTCGTTGCCATAGAGCGAGATTTGTTCGACGATCGCTTTCTCGACATCGCGGTTGAAGGCCTCGCTGCCGTATTCGCCCCTGATGCGGATCTTCGGCAGCTTGTCGCGCAGCTGCACGTAGTAACGCAGCTGTCCGCGGTGAGAGACATCGGCGTGAAGATAGCGCCGTTCCGGCTGGCCATCGTGACGCTCGAATTCCAGACGTCGCATTTGTACAGTTCCTCCGAGTGCTTTGACTGCCGCCTCGAAAGCCGCATCGAACTCGGGTGTACCGTACTGTTCGGCAATGCCGATCCTGCGGCCCTTGCGACTGAGCCTGACGTACCAGCGCAGCTTTCGCTGCGGCGCGGAGCGGTCGAAGTACAGGTGCATCCGCGCATCATCGGCGCGGCGGGGGCAGTCGGGGTTGGGATCGCGCATCGGGGATTTTCCCTGCCAATGCGCAAGTGGTGGCTGAAATTTCCCCCGCTATCAATGGTCGCCGGCGCGGCGCAAAGCCTTGCTCGGGGCGGAAAAAGTCCATTCAACGCCGTGAGAATCGGGATTATTTCCCTCCGCTTCCTCACCGAGGGGGAGGGCTTCCGCGCGCTCGAAAAACACGTGGACGCTGCCATCAGCGCGCACCTCGGCGTAGGCCGCGCCGGCGTGTTTGGCGGCGCGCAGCACGCGCTCGATATCGGTGGAGTTGATGGCAGACGGCCGGCGCGGCATCTTCGACTCGCTCGATACGGGCGGTCACCGGAACTCCGGAGAAAACGGGATTTCATCGTCCATGTCGTTGCGGGCCGACGGCTTGCCACGGCTTCCGTTGCCATAGTCATTGCGCGAGCGCGTGGTGCCGTAGTCGCTCTCGTCGAGTGTCGGCCTCCCGCCGCCTTCGCTCTTGTCGAGCAGCGTGATCTCGCCACGGTAAGCCGACAGCACGACCTCGGTGTTGTAGTGCGTCACCCCGTCCTTTTCGTATTTTCTGGTCGCCATAGACCCTTCGACGTAGAGCTTGGAGCCTTTCTTGACGTACTGCTCCACAACCTTGGCAAGGTTCTCGTTGAACACGACGATGTTGTGCCATTCGGTTTTCTCTTTGCGCTCGCCGGTGTCCTTGTCCCTCCAGCGCTCGCTGGTGGCGATGGAGAAGCGCGCGATCTTGCGGCCGTCGCCAGAGGTGTGCATCACCGGGTCTTTGCCGACGTTGCCGAGGAGAATGACTTTGTTCACCATGACGGTTAGTCCTTTCGAATGACGGTGTCGCGATCGATGACGATGGGGCGCTGGCGACTTTCCTGCGTGACGCGATTGACCCATTCAGTCAGATCAGGCTTCGGTTGCGGCCACTGCCAGAACACCTCGCCATCGATCGCCAGCTGCGGGCGCTCAAGCAGGCCCGCTTGCATCATGCCCTCGGCCTCGGCGGCGCTGCCGATCCAGACCGGCGCGGCCTCGTAAACAAGGTCGCAGGTCTTGCCAGCCTCATCATTGGCATAGAGCGCGGCCGGTCCGGCATAGAGCCGGCTGTTGAGCGCGAAATAGCCCAGCGTGTCGATTGGTGCGAACAGGCTGTCCTCGTCGACCACGATATTGAGACCAAGCCAGACCGTGCCGTGATCGGTTCTGCCAGGATTGAGACCGGCAACGCGCTGAGCGACGCGAAGATCGATGACATCGACGAGCTTGGTGGCGCGCGCCTTCGGATCAATGATCTCGAACTTCATGGCTTTGCGTCCTTGATTTCGATCTTGCCGTCCAGGAGCTTGGCGGCCTGCTCCACGATGGACTTGCGCTGGTCTGCGGTGATCTCGGTCGAGATGCCGATCATCGCCAGTTGGCCGAACGCCCGGCCCGTGGGGTCGACCAGCAGCACGGCATTGCCGACGATCGAGGAGTAGGGACCGGCTTGAGCTTTGAGCTTCATGACTGCTCCTCTTTGTGCGGCTCGACGTAGAGCATGACGGGCGGCTGGCCGCCGACGACGCGCAGGATCACCGGACTGCCCTCGTTGAGGGCCTTCAGCTCGTCCGGCGTCGGCTCCCATGCGCTCTCCCAGAGATTGCCGGTCTGCCGGCAAGCGAGATGGACGCACGGGCCGTCCTTGTCGGGGTCCCAGCCCTCGGGGGCACCGAGATAGTGAGTCGAGCCCTTGATGCGCTGGGGGATCATTGGCTCACCACGCGCTGCGCCATCGAGATGGCGTCGGAGAGCTTGATCGGCTCGAAGTTGTGGCAATCCACGCCGACATCGAGCCGGCCGGTGACCTTGCGCGAGCGGCCGTGGCTGTGGCCGTGCAGCATCACCGCGCCGCGGGTCATGCCGTTCCAATCTTCGATCGGGTAGTGGAACAGGACCACGCGCTGGTTGTTCTCGCCGGTCTTGAATTCCTTGTATTTGGTTGTGCTCTGCCACGTCAGGCCTTTGGCGCCTTTATTGTCGTGGTTGCCGATGACGAGGTGCTTGTTGCCCGGCAGCTGATGGAAGATGGACGCGCCGTCACCGAAGGCGAAGTCGCCGAGGTGGATGACGTCATCATCAGGCTTGATCAGCCGGGTCCAGCGCTGGATCATCTGAATGTTCATCGCGGTGATCGACTCGAACGGCCGGTTGCAGAGCGTGATGATGTTTTGGTGGTCGAAATGGCTGTCAGCGGTAACCCAGGTCGTCATTCGGTGATCTCCTGAAGGGCGCTCAGTCGCGCCTTGTTGAGGTCGGCCATGGCTTCGGCCGATCCGCCGGCGTCGGGATGACGCCGCTTTGCCAGCTGCTTGAAGATTGTCTCGATCATTTCGCGGTTGACATCGGAGGTCGGCTCGAGCCCAGCACTTCGCGCCAGTGCTTACCCTTGGGCGAGGGCAGGGCCTTGAAGCCCTGGAAGGTGGCGCGCACGAGCGCCAGTGTGCCGTGGCGCAGCTCGGTGCGCCTGGCTTCAAGGATGTGATGGGCGGCTTGCAGGTTTGCTTCCACGGTCTGGTAGCGATCGACCGGGATTGCGATCGAGGTATCCTCCCAGACGAACCAGCAGCAGATGCCGGGGTCGGCAGGACGCTGCGCGCCGAGCGTCACGTTGGAGGACAGCACCACGTGCTCGATCTTCTTGCCGCTCTCTTTGGCGAACAGGCGCAGCGAGGTCTCGACGTTCTCCAGCGCCTTGGCCAGCGTGGTCGAGAACCGGCTCTTTTCGCGGTTCTTGGTCCGCGGAAAGCCCTCCGGCCACTGCAGGGGAAAGGCTTGTGCTCGCTTATCCATGGCCCTGGCGTTCCTTGAATCTGTGAAAATCGTTGCCGGCGTAGGGGATCGGGTAGCGCCGCCGGCGAGGCCGCTCGGCCTTAGCCTTGGGCTGCCGTTTCGGCAGCGGGGGTCCGAAATAGCAGTGCTTGCAGCCGCGATGGTGCAGGTGCTTGATCCTGGGCCGGTGCCATTTCAAATGCGGCGGGCGCTTGTGCTGCAATCGGCCGAGATAGAACAGGATGGTCGTGTGGTCGTGGCCAAGGATCGCGGCGATCTGGTTTGACGAATACTTGCAGCTGGCCTTGATGCGACGTGTGACTTCAATACGCGCTTGCACCACGCGCGGGCTGCGGCATGGCGCGGTGATACGCTCCACCGGCACCGCAAACTCGCTCGCAACCGTCTCGATGATCGCACGGACCGTCGAATTCATCACGCCGGCTCCGCCGTGGCGTCGACGACCTGCGCGTCCTCGACCTGCGTGGTGCAGTAGTGACAGAGCGTGACCGGGCCACCCATCTTGTCCATGGCGGCCTCGACCGCCTGCTCGGGCGTGTCGGCGGTGAACTTGCCGAGATATTTGGTGCCGATGACTTGGCCGTAGACGTGATACTCGCCCATCAGGACAACCTCTTCCCATAGTGAAATTCGAGCACCGCGCGCCGTGCGGCCGCGTGATCCCCGGACAGTCGCCACAGGGCCGTGGCGAGCGCGAACGGGTTGATGTTCAAGCGCTCCCAGAACACGATCTCGTTCATGGCGTGCTGCCCTCGCTTGGGGTCGCGATGGCAGTCGGAGCAGAGTGGGTTGGACCATTGATCGTCCGGCTTCTCGCCCATGCCTGTGTGCTTGCCGTAGGCCGGGTTGGATGCGCGAAGATGGGCGGCCTCGCCCGCCGGCTCCCTCAAGCATGAGGCGCAAGGAAGCCGGCGAACGAACGCCAAGTGCCGCTCCGACCGAACGCGCGGTCGACGCTGATTAGCCTCACCCAAGAGGCGAGGGCGTCTCTTGGGTTGTCGGGAGGATTTCAGCAGTGATCCCGGAGGCGCCGGGGGAGCGACACGAGCCATGTTAATTTTAGCCAGCGAATTTGAGGGCGATGGCGCCGAGGATGGAGGCGAAGATCCACGTCAGGGCGAACACCGGGAAAAACTGCGGGGTTTCCTTCGGCACGCGAAGGCAGCGCTTCAAGGCGCCGCAGCCGATCGCGAACATGAACAGCGCGACACAGGCAATCGGGGAGGCAACCACGTACCACATCACATCACATCACCACTGTTACGCGCTCAGCGGCGCGGGTCAGCCCGGTGTAGAGGTGACGGCGCGCGTCCTCGCGAAACACCGAACTCTGGTCGAACAGCATCACGCTGCCCCACTGTGAGCCCTGCGATTTGTGGACGGTCAGCGCGTAGCCATAGTCGAACTCGTCCGATTCCCGGCGCACCTCGCGCGCCAGCTCGCCCTCGCGACCCTGGAAGAAGTAGGGATGCACCTGCGCCAGGACGTCGCTCTTGGTGACACCGGCGTCCTCGGGAAGCAGCACCATCTCGATGACGTTGCTGCGCATCTTTAAGACATCACCGACGCTCCAGATGCCGCCGTTGAGCAGGCCCTTCTCGCGGTTGTTGCGCAGGCAGACCAGCCGGTCGCCCGGCAGCGGCAGGCCTGAGTCCTTGCCCTTGATGGCGCGGATGCGCTCGTTGTACATGCGCCGCGTCTTGTTCATGCCGACCAGCACCTGATCGTGCGCGATCACGTCGTCGGCGTTGATGTCCTCGCGGCAGACGATGCGGCTGTCGCCGAATGAGCCATAGTCGAGGCGTTCGCCGCCGCGGACCTTCATCGACAGGTGGATGATCGGGTTCTCCCGGGCCTGCCGGTGCACCTCGGTCAGCATCATGTCGGGCTTCTGGTTGGTGAAGAAACCGGCGCCCTTGACCGGTGGCAGCTGCGCCGGGTCGCCGAGCACCAAGACCTTGGTACCGAAGCTGAGCAGATCGCGGCCAAGCTCCTCGTCGACCATCGAGCACTCGTCGATGATCACCAGCTTGGCGTCCTTGACCGGGCTGTCCTTGTCGAGAACGAAGCGCGGCTGGCCGCCGACCTCGTCCTGCAGCTTGTAGATCATGCTGTGGATGGTCGAGGCCCCGACGCAGCCCTTGGAGCGCAGCACCAGCGCCGCCTTGCCGGTGAAGGCGCCGAACCTGACGCGGCCCTTGACCTGCTCGCGGAACTCGCGGGCCAAGGTGGTCTTGCCGGTTCCGGCGAAGCCGAACAGCCTGAACACCTGATTGGCTTTCTTGTCCTTGATCCAGCTGGAGACGGCCTTGAGCGCCGCCTCCTGCTGCGGAGACCAGCTTGTCATTGACGGATCGGCCTGATTTTTTGCGCGGCGATGTTGAGAGCCGAGACGATCTGGCTGGCCCATTCGCGATCGACGACGGAGGCGATGGTCTGCCGATTGACGTAATCCATATCGATGGCGAACCGCTTTTCGTCGGTGTCGCCCGGGACGATCAGGTAGAAATTCTCGGTGGGCTCGCCCTGAACCGAGCCGGAGACGACGATGGCCTTGACCTGCATGTCAGCCCTCCCGGAATGAGCGGGAGAACTTCAGCGCTTCCTCGACCGGGATTTGACCGCGCACGCGCTTGAGGTGGACGGCGTAGAGGTCGCGGATGTCATTGCGGTCCTCGTCCTTGAGCAGGTCGATCTCGCCCTGGAAGGTCAGCTGAATTGCCTTGCACTCATCCTCGTTGCTGCAGCCCTCCAGCTTGTAGGCGAGGCGGGCACCTAGCGGCGCGGCCGGCGACGGCTCGTCGTCGTCCGAGATCGGATCGTCGTCGAGCACGTCGCCCTGACGGTGATCGATCGCGGCGATCCTGTCGGCGTCGGTGATGCCGCCGTACTGGATTTCCTCGGGCGTGTAGGCGCCGGTCAGCACCTCCGGAATCCACAGCCGGCCCCATGCGCGCACCGTGAAGTAATGAAACTGGGTGCGTGGGTCCGAGTGCCAGAGCGGCGAGTTCTTGACCTTGATGTCCTTGAACTTCGGCGAGGTGTAGACCCGGCGGATGCCGGCCTTGTTCTCCGGGTTCTTGCTCTTCACCATCGCCACGACGGTGCAGACCAGATCGGGGCCTTCACCGTCATAGGTGACCTCGATGTCCGAGAGCACGTGCGGCGTCATGTTGATGACGGCGTTGATGATCTTGCCGGAGTAGGCGACGATGCCGTTGTTGACGATGTAGGCCTCGGCGGCGAGATCGAACGGCAGGAAGCCCCAGTGCGCGGCCTTCTGGATCACCGAGTAGCAGGCACCGACGTTGCGGCGGAAGGCGGGCGAGACCGCGTTGCCGCTCTCGGCCATCACCTTGGCGAGTTGCAGCGCCTCGGTGGCGTTGCGCGGCATCAAGGCAATGTTGCTCGGGTTGACGATGGCAAGTTCCTTGTTCTCGCCCTCGATCGTGCGCTCCGCGACTGCGGTGCTTTGCTTGCGAGCCATCAGACAGTTCCTTTCGTGCGCTCGTGATAGTGGGCCTTCGCGGTGAACTTGGTGTCCTCGTCCATCTCGTCGGCCTTGAAGATGATCCATTCGAGATAATCGAGCGGGACCGCAGTCCACTCTTTGCCCTTGTGCTTGCCGAACCGGATTGGGCCGTGCAGCAGCACCGGCTCCGCGCTCCATTTGACGAAGAAGTCCATGACGCGCTCGATCGGGTGACCGCGGTCGAGCGCGACCTGCACCTGCTTTAAGAAGATGTGCGCCGTCACCCACGTGTCGGGGCCGGCGCGATGCGGCGGCATCGCCCATTCCGTGAATGAGGCGCCCATGATGCCGTCGAGGTCGAGCATGTAGCGCAGCGTCTGGTTCTTGTGGTTGGGCGCGTCGGGCCACAGCCGGCAGGCGACCTTGCGGGTGCAGATCCAGCGAATGCCCTCGGGGTCGAAGAACCTGCGCTCGAACTCCGCATGATGCGCCACGAACACGTCGGGGGTGTTGATGTTGTCGCGGACGAGGTGCCGCTGCCAGTCGAACTCGAAATAGCCGCGCAGTCTGATCTCCTCGTCGGTGATGTGATGGACGCCGCGGGCGATCGGCGAGATCGGCATGCCGGGATCGACGAAGCCGGCAACCGGGGGCGAGACATGGCCGTCACGGCTGAAGTCGATGTCCGTGTAGGCAAATTCCAGCACGGCATCGTTCTTCTCGTCGCCGGTCGCCGTCTCGAAGTCGATCACGCGAGCGAGCATCAGATCAGTTCCTTGTCGATCGCCATCCGCTCGGGCAGGGTGATGTTGGCCTTGCCGAACTCGTCGCCGGAGTTGAACTCGACCACGGCGGCGTCGCGGTCGCCGTCCGTTGAGACCAGCAGCGCTTTCAGCGATCCGTCGCCGTTGCGGGTGACGTGGTGGACCATCACGTCGATGTCGGTCAGCCGGCTCATGACGTGTAGCCCCGCGCCTGATCGATGCCCGAAACCATCGCTTCGCGAAGCTCGAACTCCGTCATCTTGTGGTCCTTGGTCATCGTCACCGACAGCGCTTCAGTGAGGCCGGCGACTGCCTGGGCGATGTTGTGCAGGGCGTGCTCTTTGCAGCACCTCGAACCGCAGGCGACCGACACAGCGGTGAGCCGCACCGCTGCCCCGCAAATGATCGACCGGATGTCGTCCTCGTTCAGTCCCTGTGCGGCGGCAATCCGGCCGAGAAGGAATTCCATGGCGTGATTGGCGACCCGCGCAGCGGCGTCGGTGTTCTCATAGTAGCGATCGTCCTGGGCGCTCATGCGGTGCCAATTCCCATCCAAGAGGGCAGATCTTCTGAGGTGAGATTGTGCGCTTCGGAGACATCGACCCAGATGTCCGTGCCGAACACGTCGAGGTGCTGGCGATAGCGCTCCAGCGCGAGGCGAATTTCGCGCTCGGCACTCTCGTGGTAGTCGGCCTCGGGGAAGTAATCGATGCGCTTGGCGATCGGCGCGTTTTCGGCGTGATAGAAAATCCAGACGTAGCGAAACTCGCGGGCATCGTGCAGGCGCTTGAGCCACGACTTCGACACCTGACCGAACACCTTGCCTTCGTCGATCAGGCGAGGGATTTGCCGGCGGCCCTCGATGTAGTGCGCGGCCTGAATGTCATAGCGGTGCCCTGCGATGGCCAGAAAGATCGCGATGTCCATCGGCTTGTCGCGCCAGTTGCGGAATGACTTCAGGTCGACCACCGCCTTGAAGCGCAGATAGTCGAAGCGCGCCTTGAGGCGAACGCCCTTGTGCGTCCAGAACACCGAAACCTCGGGATAGCCGTTGGTGAAGGCGTTGGCGCATGAGGGGTTCTTGGTGATCATCATCGAGGACAGCGACACTGAGTCGTAGACCTCTGGCTTGAGCACGAGGCGGCCCTCGGCCAAGACCTCGGCCTTGGCCACGATCTCGTCCCAGACCGGTGCATCGGGATCGGCCGCCAGCACGCGCTTGACCAGCGCGTCCTTGTTGCCGGTGGTGGCGCAGCCGCGCAGCTGGAGCCACTTCTTCATGTGCTCCATCGTCACCATCAGGTTGGGGAAGTCGGCCTTCGCCGGCCCGCGGTGGTAGCGCTCCTCGAACGCCTTGCGGCCCTCGCAGATCAGGACGTGGAAGGCAGTGCCCCACGTCGAGTAGTCGGTCTCGCTGCGCTCGCGCAGCGGGTTCATCCACGATTCCCACCAGTATTGGCCTGGATGGATCAACAGGTTGCGGATGTCGGTCGAGCCGAGGGCGGCGTCGTTGTGGTACTCGTCGGCGTCCATGCCAAAATACACCCCGTCCGGGTGCTCGCGGATGATCTCCGGGGCTTCCTGCTCAGGGGCGAGTGGAGCGGTTTCGATGGTGGAGACGGCGTCCTCGGACATGGCTAATTTCCTCCCGACGCGCGGAAGATAGGAGGAAATTTCCGCCAGCGTCAAGCAGAAAAGTGGAAAAAGGGATGGAAAATCCCCTTGACGAAATCCACCCACAGGACGAGGACGTCGAAAAAGAAACCCCCCGAAGCGGTTCCAGGCTTCGAGGGGATTATGATCCGGGTGAGCGGTTCGGGTTTGCCAGCCAGCTGCGCCCACGCCGTAAGGAGTGATCGATGTTGTATAGGCCCAACGGGAAGAGCGCAAGATGTTGTGATGGTCCTGCGGTGATCCTGGACTGTTCCGGCCCTGACAGCCACAACGTCAGCCGGGAATGGGCGCATCTGGTGATGGGCGCCTTCGGGACCCACGCGCGTGTGCTCAAGCTGGTCATCGCCCTGAAAGACCTGATCGCCCGCTACGGCTACGCCAATGCCGGAAACGAATACCTGGCTGACTATTGCCACCTCGACGCGAGGGCGGTGGAACGCGGGCTCGCGGACATGGAGCGAGCCGGGTTCATCGTTCGAAAGCGCCAGAGGCGGCAGCGGAACATCTATCCATCGCTGCCACCGGACACCGGCTGCGATAGCCGGGTATCCTTCCTCGAAGATGACGAGTTACCCGGCTGCGACAGCCGGTCAGTATCCGGTCGCCACAGCCGGGTAATACCCGGTCACGGTGACCGGTCTAATCCGGCTATGGCAGCCGGGTATACCCGGTCACCACAGCCGGTCATAAGGGATTCTAAGGGGCCGGCGGCTTCGCCGCCCGGCCCTATTGAAGGAGAAGAGGAAGGAGACGAAACGCCAGAGTGGATGAAGGAACCTTCAATTCCGAAAACGAGGCATCACGCCTGCGACTATATGGACTTCGACCAGTGGCCGTTTGGGGACTGAGACGCGCGCCATGGGCGCGCTCCAAGGATCATTTTTCGATCAAATAGACCGGATGAATGCTGATGATCTCGGATCGCTTGAAGGTGGTTTTCTTCGGCGGGTTCAGTTGCTGAACTACAGCGCCTGATTCGGTGAGGGAAACGTATTCTCGGATGTAGCCGGTGACGATGTCCTGCCTATTTTGGATCTTGAGCACAACGTCGTCCCCACGACGGGGCGACCGGGACGGATCGACGTAGACAACGTTGGAAGGGTGAAGCCTCGGCTCCATGACGTCTCCCGAGACCATCACGGCATAGGGGTCAACCACCGTGGTAAGCTTTGGCGGACAAGGGACATTGGCGATCTCGGTGAACGAAAAGCTGCCGTCGATGTCAGGTACCGCCTGTCCGTAGAGCGGAATCATCTTGGTAAAATTCCGGACCTGCAGATCGGAGGCGTGCGGCATTGCCCGCGGCACGGCGAAGGAGGTGCCCGAGCGACCATTCAGCCATTCCAGGCTAACCTCGAGAATTTCAGCGGCCTGTGCCAGCGCGTCGTTGCCGACGCTGCGCTTCTTGCCTTTGAGAAAATCGCGGAAGTAGGTACGATCGCGGCCGATCTGGACCGCCAATTCGGTGGGGTTGGTCTGCTTTTTCTCGATCGCCTCCTTAAGACGCTCTTTCAGCAAATCATTAGTGATCATTTCAGATTGAGCCTCAGCCGGTTGCGAGTTGGTTGGGGGTATTTTACCCCATGGTTCCCCGTCAAACGAGGCGGAAATATCCGCCTTTCCGCTTGACTAGGGGGATGGAAATGTGCATCGATCCGCCTCATGGCGAACAAGCGAAATCCCCAAACAATCGGCCAGCCGAAGCTGGACCCAGCTACGTCTCCTCGCGTCGAGAAGCCGGGCGACCAGTTACGGCTGCAGGTAATTGCCGAGATCGAGCGCGTGGCCAATCTCGTTGGCCAGTCGCCGGGCACCATTTGCGCCAAGGCGATGAACGACAAATCCATCCACAAGACGCTCGTGAACCGCGAGCGATCGATGTCAATGGAGAGCGTTGACCGGCTGTTTGCTGCGTTGCGTAACATTGAAACCCAACACCTTCAGAAGCTCAACGACCAACTCGGTCGTACCGAGGCCGCAGTCTAATCCCGGACGTGCGGCCTTTGTCGCGTTTGGCGGCAAATAACCTATAGACGGGAAAGTACATGAGTGTCCGCAAACCCCTGTTGCATATCGATGTCGAAGAGGCTCAGGCGATCGCCGACAAGCTGTTGAGGATGGAAAGCACTGGTCCCAACCAGACTCAGAAAACGATGCGTCGCATCGAGGAGCGCGGCGGGCCGTCCTACAGCTTCCTTTGGAATCTGCGCTACCGGCCCAGGAAGGAAATTCTCCGTAAGCCGTGGCTGGTGATGGTCGAGTTCTATCGGGCGGCGTGCATCAGCCAGCTGAAGAAGCTCGAGGCGGAGATCAAATACACGGAGGAATTGCTTGCTCTGGCTGAGGATCACACTGCACCGGCTCGCGCTCTGGTTCAGGAGGCGAGGACGACGCTCAACATCGACGAGGTAAATCATGGCGCGAAAGAAAAACAGTCAACCATCATCCGATCAGCAGCCAGCCGCTACACCGGACCTGAGCGAAGGCAGGTTCTTCGAACTTCTCCGTGAGGTCGAAAGCGCCGAGCGGCAGAAGGATCAGGCCGTCGCCTTGGTGCGCACCGCGCGCAAGCGTACCAAGGAAGAGGGCGGGATTGACCTGAAAGCTTTCGATTTCGTGCGCAAGCATCTGTCGGGCTACACCGAAGCCGAGCTTATCGGTTTCGGCAATTCGATCATCCTGTACGCGAAGTACCTGCGGGTGCCGGTGTTCCAGAACCTGCAGCTGTTTCCGATCAAAGAACCCTCCGAGGATGACAAGCTGGGACAGGCCGCGGCGCGCGGTCAGGTCGCCGCCCGGCGCGGCGATTCCGCCGAGCAGAATCCGTGGACGCTCGACAACCCGCTCGGCCAGGAATGGGCACGCGCGCATGCCGAGACTCAGGCACAGATGCTGCAGGAGGGCATCAAGCCGCTACCAGAGGACCGCGGGACCGCGCATTGATGTTCAAGGCGCTCGACCCCTCTCGCTTCACTGGATGGGCCGTGTGGGAAGCCACCGGACCGCGGTCGGGCGTGTTCAACCTCAACGCTGACAGCGAGCCCGCGATCTACTCGCGGGCCGAGACGCTGATCGGCGATTTCGTCCAGCCGGGCGACATCGTCGGCGTCGAGGCGCCGCTGCTGCCGGCGGGCATGTCGATCCAGTCGCGTCAGATCCTGCTCGGGGTCAGGGCAATAATCTTTGCGACCATCTTCAAGCGGCAGGCGCGGGTGATCGAGATCGAGCCGGCGCGCTGGCGTTCCAAGATATTGGGGTTGACGCAGGCGCCCAAGCATATCGGGCAGGGCCTATCGAAATCCAAAAAGACCGCAGTTCGCCGGGCGTGGCTCAAGCGGCGCGCGATCGACGAGGTTGCAGCGCGGGGGTGGGGCAAGACCACCGACGATCAGGCGGATGCGCTCTGCATTCTTGATTACCTGCGCATGCGGCTCGATCCGGCCTACGTTTCGAGCGACCACAAGCTTCCAGGATTTGCAGCATGAGCATCGGCACCGCGGCCGAGCGGCAGATGTTGCACGAGATGGGCACCAAGCTTTCGGTCCTGAAACCCTCCAGCATCATTGGCGCGGCGAAGAACGACCTTGCGCTGCGCGATCGCAAGCGCAATGCCGAGTTCATCGATGACGAATTGCAGCGTGAGCACTACGCCTTCCATCGCAGGCATGTCGCCAAGGCCGCTTCCGTGGCCGAACTGCTGCAAAAGGCGATCGATGAGCGGGCGATCGGGCTTTCAAGTGGCAAGTTCAATACCCGCATGATCTACGAGAACACCCCGCTCTTGCGCGCGGCACTGGCGGAGATCGCCTGATGGTCCAGCGCGGCGCCAATCACCTCCGTCAAGATCGTGAATTCTACCGGACCCCGCCCAAGCCAACCTACACCGTGATGAACATGGTTCAGTTCGGTCCAAGGCTGTGCGATCCCTGCTGCGGCGATGGCGCGATGCTCAGGGTGTTCTGCGAGCGCGGCCACGAGGCGTTCGGCGCGGACATTCATCCCGTCGGCGTGCCGCAGGCCAAGACCTGCGATTTTCTCGCCGATCCGTTCCCATGGGGCATCACCTGCGACATCATCACCAATCCGCCCTACGGGCAGCGCGGTGCGCTCGCCGTGAAGTTCATCGAGCGGGCGCTTCAACTGACGAAGCCATGGCGTGGCAAGGTGGCGATGCTGCTGCCGGTCGACTTCGACAGCGCAGTGACGCGCTCGCATCTGTTTGGCGATCATCCTGCCTATGCGCTCAAGGTTACGTTGCTCTATCGCATCAAGTGGTTCGATGGGCCGGCGATCTGCAAGAAGTGCAACGGCACCGGCAAGATCATCGGTGCGACCGGCATCGAGGGCATCGATGCCGTGCAGGAGTGCCCGCGCTGCGACGGTCTGGGTGAGAAGGATATGTCGCCGGCCGAGAACCATGCGTGGTTCGTCTGGGATTGGAAGTCGCCGGGCATGCGTCCCGTCATCAAGTACGCCGGAGCCTGAAGATGCGGCATTACCGCAAGATCAAGGCCGCCGCAGGCGACAATGATACCGAAGTCCGCCGGATGCTGGCCGAGATCGGCATCCGTCTGTTGCCGTACCCGAAGGAACGGCTCGCGCCCAACGAGACGTTTTCAATAACCACGATCAAGCGGGTTCATGCGCTGTACGGTACGAGGCTGGTGACCGTCGGGCTGCAGAGCCTTGTCGCGACCGGCAAGGCGGGCGAGCTTCGCGGCGACAACATCAAAGCGACCTGCGAGATCGTTCGCGCCTTCCCCCGATGGGTGACGGAGGACGATCGGAGCGGATTCGTGTCGGCGCTGTCCAAGATCGATTTTGACGAGATTCGCGAGCGCGCCCGCTTCCACAACTGCAAGCGATGGTTCGCGATCACCATGTTGCTGGTCGAGCGGCTGACCTTGATGTTGGGCAAGGGGGTCTGATGTGCGCCTTACCTGCTGCGTGCCGTACTGCAAGCGCACCACCGATCGACCGTTCGATGAATGGTTGTGCGGCAAGCACTGGCCGCTGGTCGACAAGAAGGCGCGTCGCGTCTACGGGCGCCGGGCCAGGGTCTGGCGTCGCTACCACCGGCACAGTGACGGCGAAGCCGCGTGCCGGCTGTGGCGGTGGATCAAGCGGCAGGCCATCGAACGTGCGGCGGGAATCTCATGACACGCGACCAATTCGACCGGATCGACATCGAGAACGCCAAGGCGCGCGAGCGATTGAGCGATGTGTTCGAGAAGCTTGGGATCAAGGTGAAGGGCAAGATGTGTCTGTGCCCGTTTCACATCGAAAAGACGCCCAGCTGCAAGGTCGATGATCGCAAGGGCCGTTATGAGTGCTTCGCCTGCGGCGAGTGGGGCGACCATTTCGATATCCTGCAGCACATGCGCGGGCTCTCGTTCGTCGAGGCGGTCGAGGAACTTGGCGGCGTCCGTCCAGCTACGCCAGAGGAGCGCAGGAAGATTGAGGAGCGTCAGGTCGAGATCGAGAAGGAGGATGCGGAGGAAGCCAAGCGCAAGGCGTCCAGGGTCCAGCAACTGGTGGCGGACGCGCAGGACTGGCGCGAGACCCTGGTCGAGCAGTATCTGGCGAACCGCGGTATCGTGCTTGGTGGCGGCTTCGGCCTTGACCTGAAATTTGCGCCCAGGCTCGGCTATTACGGGTTTGCCGATGCGCAGGCCGAGGAGATCAAGCTGCTCGGCGAGTATCCGGCGATGCTCGGCAAGATCCGCGACGAGCGCGGCGCCGTCATCGGGGTCCATCGTACCTATCTCGATCCTGCCGGCGTCAAGCTCGTCCCTCCCGGCGACGCCAAGCGCAACAAGGCCAAGAAAATCACCGGGGACATGCGCGGTGGCCTGATCTGGCTGACGCGCGCTTCGGTCCATCTGGGAATGGGGGAGGGGATCGAGACCACGTTCTCGTGGTATCTGCTCGGCGGCGGCGAGGCGATCGGCTGGGACGCGGAGGCAACCTCGCTGGCGGCCGGGGTGTCGGTGTCGAACATTTCGGGCCGCTGCACCGGGCGCATCCGTCATCCGCGCAATCCGGCCAAGACCATCCCGAACGGAATCCCAGACCTGAACCAGCCTGGAATCGTGCTGCCCAAGACGGTTCACAGCGTTGCCTTGCTGGGCGATGGCGACAGCGACGAATGGGCGACGCGCCAGTGCCTGGTCGCCGGCGGCAACCGCTTCAAGCATCAGGGAGTCGATGTGTTCGTTTCGATGGCCGATGCCGGCGTCGACTTCAACGACATGCTGGTGAGGCCATGAGAAAACCGTTGCCGAACCGCCGCGCCTCGGAGACCTTTTCATTCCGCTTCCAGAACCTGGACTACACGGTCACCATGGGTTTTTACGATGACCTCGTCACTATCGGCGAGCTGTTCATCAACGGCGCCAAATCCGGGGCGCAGGTCGAGGCGATTGCGCGCGACGGCGCGATCCTGGCGAGCCTTGCGATCCAGCACGGCGTTCCGCTTGAGACGATTTCACATGCCGTCACACGTGACGGCCGCGGCGAGCCACAGACCATCGTCGGCGCGATCATCGACGGCCTGATTTCCGAAAAGCAGCAGGACGATGAACGCACTGCCTAACGTCACCTCGTTCGCGGCCTTCGCCAAGGAAACCTCGGCGATGGTGAGCCCGCCGCCGTTTGGGGCGATGTGGTTTTCGCAAGCAGTCAAGGACCTGCCGCCGCAGAAGTGGCTGATCGACCGGATCATGCCGGAGGATGCGCTGGTGATCCTGCATGGGCCGCATGGGGTGGCCAAGACCTTTGTTTCGCTCGACATGGACATCAGGATCGCGATTGGCGAGGACTGGCGCGGCCATCGGGTCTCGAAGGGCGGGGTGGTTTACGTCGCGGCCGAGGGCCGGGCGGGACTGCGCAAGCGGCTGAAGGCCTGGAGCGATCACTATGGTGATCCCGGCAACATCCCGTTTGTGCTGATGACCGAGCGCGTCAATCTCCTGGACGAGGACGAGGTCAAGCACTTCATTGAGACCATCAAGCGCGTCAATGCGCGGATGGAGATGATGGGCACCCCGTTGCGCAAGATCACCTTCGACACGCTGGCGCGCTGCATGCCGCGCGGCAACGAGAACAGCCACGAGCACATGGGGGCGCTGGTCGACAACGTCGATCGGATCAGGCGCTCGGTCGGCTCGGTGACGGCGATGTTCTGTCACCATTCCGGCAAGGATCAGACGCGGGGGCCGCGCGGCCATACCGGCGTGCCTGCGGCGGCCGACACCATGATCGAACTGTCAAAGGATGGCAGCCGGCTGATCACCGCCAAGGTCTCCAAGCAGAAGGACGAGGAGGACTCGGCCAAGATCCATTTCCGTCTCAAGCGGCTGGTGATCGGAAAAAATCAGTGGGGCGAGGACGCGACCTCGTGCGTTGCGATCGAGGGCGAGAGCGACAGCTACACGCACCGGGACAAGCCGACGATCCGCGGCCCGGCGAAGATCGCCTACGATATTCTGACGCAGTGCGTCCTCGACTACGGCAAGGACGCTCCAACCACCAGCGTGCCGCGCGGCTGCAAGGCGGTGGGTTGGCGGCAATGGCGCGAGGCCTGCTTCCGGTTGGGCCTGACGATGACGGAGGACGAACATGCAAAAAACAAGGCCTTCATTAATGCAGCCCGGCACCTCAAAGAGAAGCAATGGATTGGCGTCTCCGACCCCTGGGTGTGGCAGGCTCGCTGAGGTGTGGACCGCCGAGCATGTCCTGATGCGGTTTCTGGAGGCGGCCGATACTGACCGCCGCTTGCCGCGGGTGCATGGCCCGAAGCCACCGCGCTCGGCGAAGCTCGAGATTTTGCACGACAGCGATTTCGATGCGAACTCGCAGGAGGGCACTCGCGACAAGACGGCATGGGCCGGCTTTAAGCTGCGCACCCCGCCGACGGGATGGGCGATCTCGCGACACGACGAATGCCTGAACTGGTCCTTGACGCTTGACCCGAAGCTGTCATCGGCGCTTTGGTTGTTCTGTTTCGCCCGTGTGGATGGGCGCGCGGCGCAAAAATACTGGAAGCGTGGCGGCATCTCGAATCGAACGGGATACCGGCGTTTGGAGCAGGGAATTCGGGCGCTTGTCGGCTATCTCACTAACAACGACGTTTTGTTAGTGCCGGCGGACCTTGACCGTTTGGCACAGATTGGGCTTACTCCACGCCATCCCGATGCAACGTCGCCCATTGCGTCCTCGCCGAGCTGGCGGGCTCCTGACGCTGTCTATGGCGATACGATCCCCGACGAGGTGGTGACCGCTGGTGGCATCCGGCTTGCCGCGATCCCGTATCCGACGCGGCGCTCAAAGCGCGTCAAACGGCGCAAAAAAAAGTCCCGACGGTGAGCCTGGGCCGCTCGTACTCTTAGCCAGCGTTCTTCCCCCAATCGTCCGGGACGACTGGATCACCCGCAATGGTTATTGTACGGTCAGGCGCGCAGAGCTGGGTCATGATCGCATGTCGCAAACCGAGGGTTCGCCCGTCAGCCTGAACGTCATTTCTCGCCACGGTTTCGAATGGCGTCATAGCATTGTAACTTTGATGCTGGTCCTGGCGCCTATGGCGCTGGCCGTCATTGTGATGAGCATCGGACTTGCCGCGTGGGCGACGTGGCTCGTCGTACACGGCGCGCCCGCTGAGCTGCCGGCTGGACCTAGCATTAGGCTTTATGGCCTGTTGTCATACGCGGTCGGCAGTTGGCTCGCTGTAGTATTGGTCTGGACGACCCACCAGGCTTCGCGCTCTGACGTGTTCAAATTTCGTAGACTGAGACTCCCCGCCTTCGCTGCGAGCCTCATTGGCTTCGGGATCGTCACGTTCGGCGTGCCCGTCGCGACACATTGGTTAACTAGCGTAACTGGCAATCGAAGTCAGGATGTCCGGATCGATTTTCATGATGCGAAGTCAGTCGCTATTGTCGTGTTTCTGTTCGTTGTGACAACGCCGGTGACCGAAGAAGTCCTCTACCGTGGCCTTTTGGTATCTTGGCTACGTCGTATTGGTTGGCGGGATTCCAGCATCTTGGCTTTTGGCACCGTGATCTTCGCTGCCAATCACATTATTCCACTCGGACTTGTTTGGGGTGGAGCAATGATCTTGCTGGGCTTGGTAACGTACGCGCTGCGCCTGCGTTACGAATCACTCTCTCCTGCTTGGCTCGCTCACACCCTTTTTAACGCGCAACTTACGCTGTCTTATCCGTTGATGACGTGGCTCGCAAGCCATCTAGTTGTTCGAATCGCTTCCCGCCTAGTGGCATAGCAGACCGAGGAGATCATCCAGTCGATTGCGCTACGCCATTGTTGTGGGTCCATCTTGCGGATGGCGGTCCACACTTCATGTGAGCCGCCACCCATCGCATCCTTGCGGAAAGCCGGTATTACGCCACCTTGTCGAGGATGCGCTTGGCCTCAAGCTCAAGCTCTAGTCGGTCGTCGGTGTTGGCCTCGTTGCGGGCAACGGCTGTGATGCCCTGAGCGAGATCCCAGACGGTGCGGGCCTTGCGGCCTTCCTCGCGCTCGACAGCCTCCATCACTGCTTCGGCCTTCTTGATCGAGAACCTGCGCTCTTTGAGGAAGGCTTTCATATCGTCATCGTCCGAGGCGAGCTTCGCCGCCTTGGCCTTCTCGACGCCATCCTTGAGCTTCTGCACCGAGCCGTCGGCAAACGAGCGAAGCGCGGGCAGGGCGGTCTGAAGGAAGCGGTCGGGCGCCATCTTGGTGTGGCGGATGACGAACTCCTCGAAACCCTCGACGCCCCACATGATGCGGTTGCAGCAGACGGCGCGAAGATAGAACGTGCAAATCTTGCACGCCCGCGCGCCGACCTCCGAGTTCTGGACGTAGAAGCCGCGAAACACGATGTCGTCGTGGCCGTTTTTGGTCTTGCCGATCACGATCGGGTTGAGGTCGTCGACCAGAAAGATGAACACGTCGCGGTCCGAGGCATAGAGCGTGGTGGAATCGATCGTCACACGTGCCCGCGGATCGTAGATGCCGGTGCGCCAGTCCAGCGTGCCGGGAATCTTCCAGCGCTGTTCGCCGGTGCCGTCACCGGCCACCTGCATCGCCGCTTGCACCACCTCCAAATCTGGGATGCGGCCGTAATCCGGGCCGGTCACTGCGCGCAATTCGTGCGGTGTGGCGTAGGTCTTGATGCCATCGACCTTGCGGTTGTAGCGCAGGCCCCAGTTCAGGTTGTCGGCGACCAGCTGCGCCGGCAGCGTCTTGAGATAGGCGCCGGGCGCGGCGGCGAGGTTGGCGATCTGGGCGAACGTCCAGTTCGACAGGGCGAGTTCGAGGTCGTCGTGCAGCACGACGCCGAGCGAGTGGCGGTCGGCCGGGTCCTCGTTGGCGATGATGCCGATGGCTTTCGGGGCCAGGCGTTCCTCCCTCGACGATTCAAAGCGGCCTTTGACCGATTTGAGCAGGTCCGAGAGGTTCAGGTATCGCTCGTCGGCGGGTCTCGCCATCCACTGGCGGGACAGGTCCATGCGGCTTTCGCCGGCGAACACGTTCGGCTTCCAAGGTGCATTCATAGCTTCGTCCTTCCTCTTTGCGCCATTGGCGCGGGTTTTGGGGCGGCAACCCCGTGTGGATGCTAGGCGGGATATTTCCGCCCGGCAAGATAACTTTTTTAGAATTTTAAGATACCCTGCAGGGTAGCAAGGGCTGGAACAGGTTCCGAAATAGCCTGATTTAATGGCCAATTGCCCGGCCTTGCGGGTTCAGGGAGTGGCCTTCCGCTGACTCTTGGCTACTCAGGGTCTGGGAGGAAATAACCACACAGGCGCCCGCCGTAGCGGGCGCCCAGGGTGGGCTTACAGGAAGTCGTGCAGGCAACCCACCGTCTCATACTCGGCCTCCTCGCCTTCATCGATGGCGGCTTGGAGGGCGGCCGAGGTGAAGACCTCGTCGCGCCAGATGTGCAGGGCGGCCGGGAAATGTGGGCCGGTGATCTGCATGTGGCGGTGACAGCCTTCTGGCGATTCGCAGACGCACAGCAGCAGCAGGGTCTTGGTTTGATCCTCCTGCTTAAGCTCCGCAATCCCCTCGCGCGTGACGCGATTGGTGCCGCGATTGCCGAGCCGGTCGCCGCGCCACTCGTAGGCCTCGCCAAGGAGGGCTTCGAGTTGACGACGGCCGAACCCGCTTTTCGCGCGCATCGTCCCGCCACGCACATCGATTACGCGCGCTCCCAGTCTGGATGCGATCAGTTGCAGCCGGGCCGGGGTGAGCGCGTGATAGCCAATCGTGTAGATCATTCGCTTTTCCTATCGACGGGAGACCCCGCCTTCGAAATGATCCCGTCGAGGGGCGGGGGCAAGCCGCCCCCGCACGATCGTCAGGGGCTTGGGTCAGGCCGTGAACCTGATCTTTCTCAATCGGTCGTCATCGTGGATGTAGAGCGTGGCGTGGCCGTCGTTCCAGCGGATGATGGCGTGGCCGTTTTCCTTGGCGAACCGGCTCGCTGCGGCCTGACCGTTGCGCAGGCCGATTTCCCGGCCTGTCCTGCGCCACTCGATGGCAGTACGGCAATAGATGTTGCTCTCCCTGACGTGGTTGAGCGTCACGCCGGCGAAGTTGAATGTTTGCATGTGTTGGTTCCTCTTTGAGTTGCCACCTGGCATGGGCGGGGTGCGAAGCGCACCGTGAATGGGCGGCCCGGCAAGACCGCCCATCTGCGTTACGCTCCGACGATCTTGAGGACGACGTAGGCCGCCTTTGCCTCGCCGCTGAACACCGAACCCTGAGCGGTGTCGATGGCCTCCATCAAGGTCTCGTCCGAGACTTCATCGCACAATGCGCGCGCTTCATCGGCGGAGCACTGTACGATCTGGGACTCGACTTCGCCGCCGTTGATGGCTCGCAGTTCCTTGTCGCTGATCACTCCAGCTTTCATTGGTCAATCCTTCCTCTTTGCTGGTGCAGAAGCGCACCGTGACGCCGCCCGGAGGCGACGCTGCGCTGCGTTTCAGATCGTCAATTCTTGACGCAGAAGTTGCCCGATGCGGTCCAGCCAGATGGGCAGGACCCGGATCGCGGCACCGCCGGCCCCGACTTTGAACTCGTCGGCGTGCAGCAGCCGCCGGAGGCGTGATAGCCGGTCGGGCAGTTCGAACTGGTGGTGGACCGAGGCACCGGCAGCGCCTCGGCGAGGATTATGAGGACGATGGCAAGGGTTGGCATGGTTCTTTCCTTTCTCGGTTGATAGCTTCACCAGTCGTACTGCGGCAGCGCCTCGATCGGCGGGACATCACGATCGAGAATGAGCCAGTCGCAATCATGCTGGTGGGCGAGGCGCATGCGGACGACGAGATCGTCAGGCCACAAGCCCGGTGCCTGGTCGGCGAGCCGGACCATCTCCAGGCCGCCGAGCAACGACTCGATCTCGCGGTCAGTGGGTCTGGTAGGAACCGGGTTCCGCTGGTAAATGTTGCTGGTCACCGTGAGTCTTCGTCCTTCCTCTTTGCGACCAAGGTCGCGGTGACAATGGCTGGTTACCCAGTCATGGCCACGGGGCGGCAACCCCGTGGCCGATTGGTTTCGTCTTAGATGTTCAGGGTGCCGAGGCGGTCGTAGATTTCCCGCATCAGGCTGTTCTCGTCATAGCCACAATCGCGCAGGATGTCGGTGACGGCATCGGCGTTGCGCTCGACGATGGTCTCCATGTCCGGGATGCGGTGACCCGCGTCCCAGATATCGTCGACATCGTCGTCGTCATGGAGTGCGGACCATCCACCCTTGTCCAACTTGGTGACCGCGGTGCCTTTATTATAGGAATAGCTCTTATAGCCGCCGCGGTAGTAGGACGAGCCATACAGGCCATCGTCCATCCACGACCAGTCGTCCGGATCGACATCGCCCGCCTTGCGCTCGAACACCAGCTTGCTCTGGTCGAGCCTGATCAAGGCATCGCGCATCTCGGCCATGAACTCGGCGTCCAGCGTTTCCTTTGACGAGTGTTGGTTGTAATAGCCGACGCACAGATTGGTGCATTCGCCGACGATGCCGGTGTAGTTGGCGCTGTCGGTGAAGGTGCCGCCGTCACTCTTGGCCAGGTGCTCGATCCCGAGGCCCGAAATCAGCGAGTCCGCGAACGCGCCCGAGCAGCATCTGGCGCCGCCCTGATGGGTGATGACATCGTGCCGGCCCTTGCGGTCGAGCGCGATCACGCACTTGATCTGCTCGAACAGTTCCGGGGTGCGCTTGGCGATGTAGCTCGAACCGGTGCCGCCAACCTCCTCCTCGCGGTGGAAGATGTAGAGTCCGGGCACCTTGGCCCGGATCAGCTCGCACATCAGCCAGACACCGGAGGTGTCATCGGCGCCCAAGCAGTTCGACTGCGACAGCATCGGCAGCTTCATCATGTAGTCGGTGGTGATGGTGACGCGCTGCTTGCCGCCACTCTTATGCACGGTGTCGGTGTGGCTGGAAAAGCAGACCGGGCCGTCGCCGATCTTGAGGATGTAGTTGCCGTAAGCATCCGCCTTCGCCCCCAAAGGGCGGATGAAGCGGTTGATGAACTTTTTCTCGCTGCGCGAGCCCGCAGGCCTTGCGTAAGTGAGCATTTCGCACAGCGTCTTAAGGTCGGCTTCGGTCTTGGTGCCTTCGAATGTCATGGTGATGTTTCCTTAAGTGTGTTCAGCGGAAGCTTCCGCGGTTGCAGGCAAGAGTTCAGCGGACGCGCCGCAGCTGCGGCACGTTTCGTCTTGGTTGGGGTGTTGGTGATTGAGCGGGAAATTCTCGCCGCATTCGGTGCAGGCAAAGCCGTAGCGGTCGAAATATTCCTGCGACCACACCTGGCCATTGGCCATATCCACCCGTTCCTCGTTCGGGTAGCGTCGGCCGGTCATGTCGCAGGTGAAGCCATTCTCGCGGAAGTTGGCGATGTACCATCTCTCGCCATTGGCCATCTCGACAGCGTCCTCGTTGTAGTAGTGCTCGCTGTCGAAGTCGCAGGTGAAGCAGTGGCTGTCGAAGTACCGCTCCGACACGACCTGGCCATTGCTCAGGGTGTAGCTGATTTCGCGGTCATTGCTGTGCCAGCGGCCATAACCCTCGCAATAGAAGCCGTAGTTATCGCGGCAATGCTCGCACCATCGGCCTTCGTTTATGACGGAGCGAAGATCGTCGTCGTCGTCGAACCAGTCGCCACAGCGGTCGCACTGGTAGCCATCGTCGTCCTCCTCCTCGTCGAAGGCGACGCTATACTCGACCGGTGAGCCGTAGCCATTGAGGTTGCAGCCTCTGAACATCTTCGGCTGCGAGCCATCATCATAAATGATCTCAAGATGGCTTCCGCGATCGACGGCCGCGAGCGAACCCATGCCGGACTCCGTCCCCTTGTCGAGGTACGGCAACACCATGGTGTTCATGGACTCGTCGAAATGCCGAACGAGTCTGGCGCCGATCGGGTCGGCGAACTCGTAGCCTTGGGCGGCCAGCAGTTCGCGCATCCGGTAATAGTCCCCGTACACGCGGCTGTGAGTCTTGTTCTTCGGAAAGACCAGTGTCCGCCCGGTGACGTGGCCGTCATGCTGGATGTAGGCGACCTTGAGATCGCCGGCCGCATATACCCGCACAGGATGGAACGGGCTGCTGAAACTGCCGCCACGTCCCCAGCCCTGGGTGCGCCGATAGTCCTCGTTCGACATGCAGGAATGGGGACCGTTGCGGTACACCTCCTCGATCTCGTCAGCGGTCTCGGCGAACAGCAGGACATTCTCCTCGTAGCGCGCCGCAAACTCGCTGGCGATTTTGGCGATCTGTTCTTTGGTGAGAATGCCGGCAAAGAATCGGGTCAGATATTTGCCGGCCTTCATCCGCGTCTGGGTGTCGGTTGCACCACGCTGCTCCGACTCCGTGAACGCGATCTTGCCCGGTTGGTCGGTCGACACATGAGCGAAGTGGTCCCGGTGGAAGTCGGCGTTGTCGCGCCACCAGCGTTCATTGATCCACGGCAGCGGCTCATAGCTGCCGTCGTCGAACCGAGCCTGCTCGCGCGCCCGCCAGTTGGTGTCGGTCTTGATCCGACGCGGCTGGTATTTCTTGCCAGTGGTGGACGACAGGATCTGCGCCCGGTTGGCAGCTGCGCGGCCGTTCGGGAATTCGATCGGCAGCAGAGTGGTTTCGTCCAGCACCGGGGCGAACACGCCCGGTGAGACCATTTCAACCAAGTGAAATGTCATCGCTTGTCCTCTTTGCTTTTGGGATTGCCCCCGGCAAGGGGCGGTGGGTGTTCAGTAGTAGCGGCCGACGTAGACCTTGTAGCTGCCCATTCTCGCCCGCCTCTTGGTGCTCTTGGCCGATGCCCAGCCGTAAGAGCCGTCCTCGTACAGCGGCTCCATCGAGATGGCGAAGTCGATGTACGGCATGACCTCCAGTTCGAGGAAACGCGCGCCGTCGAACTCCTTGCCGCTGTCAGCGGCGCGGTAGCCGGCGCGAGTCAGCATCGAGCGCAGCAACATGTGCTCCTCGCCATAGACGGAGGTGAACACCTTGCGCTCCGGCCAGCAGATCGAGCGGGCGATGATCTCGCCCTCGCGTTCGACATAGGCACAGGCCAGATCGCCGGCGCCATAGGCGCGCACCGGATGTTCTTCGGCATCGCCGTCGCCGCCATATTCGCCCAGGTCCTCGACCGGGCCTGCCATGCACGAATGCGGGCCATGGACGTAGACATGCTCGATCTCGTCCGGTGTCCTGGCCAGCTTGAGCTCGAGACCCAGTTGATCGGCAACGAACAGGTTGGCTATCCGGCTGATCTCGACCGCGCTGACGTAGTCGGACAGGTATCTCTGCAGATAGGCGCCGACCTTCATCTGGGTTTGGATGTCCTGCTCACCCTTTTCGGCACTCTCGGTGAAGGCAATCTTGCTTTCGTCCTTTTTCGAGATATGCAGGTAGTGATCGCGCGGGATGTACATGCCCCACCAAGCGCTGGTGAAGAACGGCATCTGGTATTCACCGCGATCGAAGCGATCCTGCTCGCGGGAACGCCAGTTCAGGTCGGGCACTTTGCGCGGGATCAGCTTGCGATTGAGTGTCTTGGAAAGCTCGGCGGCGAGTTTCTTGGCCATTGCGCCTTCGGCGATGGTCAATGCCGCCTTGGTGGCAGAGTCAACGAACGGCACGAACTGACCGTGCGCGGTCATTTCCACGATCTGGTACATCTATAGTCCTCTTTGCTTAGATTGGACGCCCTCGGCAAAGGGCGTGGTGCATGGGCGCACCGTCGAGCCGTCGTCGGCAAACGACGGCTCTGCGCTGCGTCAATGTTCGCTAGGAAGCAGGATCACGCCGTCTTCCACCCAGATCTCGATCTGGTCGAGCGGGAAGTCGGTGTAGGTGATCTCCTCGAAGTGCAGCAGCCGAGCAGCGCCACCATGCTCCGGCTTGCCGCCGTCATTACAGGTCAGTGCGCCGATGTTGTCCGCGACTTCGAGCTTCCAAACCTGGAATGGTTCGGCCCCGATCTTCGGATCAAGCTGCAACGTCGCGATCTTGTCGAGCAGCCAGTAGGCATTGGCTGGCGGTGGGATTGACTGCGCCAAGCGCGATCGCGATGGCGTCGGAGTGACGTTGACCCATAGAAGGTCTCCTCTTTGCTAGATGCCCTCGGCAAAGGGCGGTTTGGTTTTCGTGGTGGGGGGCGTTCAACTGGCCTTGCGCCAAGCGAACAGCCGCCGAAGCAGAGGCGGCTTTGCCGCATCGCTTGGTCGTGGCGCGCTGTGCTTGGCGAGTTCGTCGGGGCGCAGCGGCTTGTCGGTGCAGAAATCGCCGATGCCGTCGCAGTAGACGAAGTTGCACAGCCTCGTCGGGTTGACGATCGGGCAGTCGCAGTTCGGATAGCGGCACGCTTTATCGGGCATGCTTCAACTCCTGTTGGTTGGGTGATGGCTACAAAGAGGCGGCGTCGCCGCAAAAAGGCGGTCGATTGGGCCGCGGAGTATCGCAAGCGCAGGGCGTGGTATCACAGCCCCGAGCAGCGAATGCGCAACCGGCAGCGCAAGGCGGCACGCCGCCGGCTGGAACGATTGGGAAAGGTGAGGAAGGGCGATGGACGCGAAGTCCATCATGTGGGCGCGCCGCGCCGTGGCTCACTCAAGGGGGTGAGAACGAAGGTGGTGTCGCGGCCAACGAACCGCCGCATTCAACCGAAGCGGCGGCGAAGCTAGGTCAGGCTCGCGGCGGAAGCGCATGACGCCGTGCCTGTCCGGCCGGTCGCTTTCCCGTTTGAATCCGAAGCTCTCGTAATAGACATGCAGACGCTCCACCGAGCTCCAAAGCACGATGGTTGCGCCGGCGCGATCGGCGAGGTGGCATACTTCCGACAGGGCAACGGCTCCGCTGCCCTTGGTCCGGCTCCAGTTGCGAAAGTTCTGGAACAACCAGTAGGATCCTTGCCACTCAATGTCCCACTGGACCTTGAGGTCGCGGAAGTGACGCTGACGCATGTCGTAGAACGCCTTCATCAGCTGCATGTGATTCATCAGAAGTTCTCCCACAGGTAGCTGATCGCTTCGGCGAGGTTCTTGAACGTCTCGCGGCGGCCGCCGCGCAGGTCGCCTTTGTGGGCAAGCACGATCTCGGCTACGCCGGCCTTGTCGGACAGCGAGCAGAGCAGGGTGCCGTTCTTGTAGATGGCGCGGACGTGCCATCCAGTCGCGGTCTTGCCGCCGGACACGCTGCGCAGCGTGGCGCCGGTCGCGGTTTTGAAGTTGACCTTGGCGTGGTAGGGGCGAAGTTGCACGGTGATCGTGCCGAGCGAAACGCGCTCGTTGTGGATCATGGGTGTCCTCTTTGCTGGGAATGACCGCCGGCAAGCGGCCGTGAGCTAGTTCTTGGGCTTGAGATGATCTGGCAGCCGGTCGTGCTTGGCCAGGAATTCGGCCGTCATCTCATCGAAGAGTGCGGCGCGTTCCTGATCCGGGGCACCGCGGGCTTTTGCCTCGGCCAACGCCTTGCGCAGTTGCGCCAGGAATTGCTTCAGGTCTGCTTCTGTCATCGGTGGTGCCATCGTTTGCTCCTTTCTTTTTGATGGGCTTCTGCCTGATCCGCAATGCAGCTGCCTCGCGGGCGGCCTGTTGAATACGAACGGTCTCGATGCGCAGCGCCTCGAACCGTGCGGCGCGGCGCAGCCGGGCAAAACCGGGGCCGTTGGTCATTTGCTGTTCCTGTTGGGTTGGGTTGACATGGGACGTATCCCTTTGCGCCTCGCTACCGAGGCGGGCGCAGAAGGCTAAGTCCCTCCGCAAATCTGCTTCATCCCATCGGTCCGTGCTCAGCGCATCGCCGCGTCGAGGAGCAAGGTGGCCCGTTGATCGGTACGCACGTGTAGGCTGCGCCCCGGCCCGTAATGAGGGGTCGGGGTCGCGACGTTGCGAAAATGGGAATGAGAGATTTGGTGCTTAGCGTTGCAGAATCGGTTGGATTGCGGTTCGCGACTTGATGTCCTTCCCATCACTCCGGCTCTAATGTGACCGGATGCGCTATTATGGAAACCGCCGAAATGCCGTCAGGCGGGCGGGAGACTATGTGGGGGTGTCATCGTTTGCGGGGTGCGAGACCGGAAAATAGAAGGCCCTGTCGGTCTGAGTTGAATGCACTCGCCGCGATCGTACTAGGATTCGGTTGTCAAACAGCCCGGCCATTCGGCCTTGTTTTTACCCAGTGACTCCTGCGCCCGACGCCTCCGGCCCTATGGGGAGGAAATCGACTGGAGAAGGGGGATTATAGGGTAAAAATCCCCCTATAGGAAGTGGATTTATCCCCCTACGAATAAAGGGTTTTTTCTGTCCCTTCCGGTTGTGGGCCGGAACGGCGGTTGTATTTCGGAAAATCCGAAAGGGAGCTGATTCGATGGGAAAGGCGGTACCATACCGCGTGGCGCGGTCGGAAACGGGGCTCGGCCTGTTC
Source organism: Bradyrhizobium sp. Leo114 (assembly GCF_055229415.2). NCBI lineage: Bacteria > Pseudomonadati > Pseudomonadota > Alphaproteobacteria > Hyphomicrobiales > Nitrobacteraceae > Bradyrhizobium > Bradyrhizobium sp. Leo114. Next base: position 58,387 of record NZ_JBUYEN020000010.1, read on the forward strand.
GCGACGCGTAGAATCGAAAAGGGCGAAAAGATCGTGGAATATAGCGGCTCACGCATCCCGTACCCGTCCAAAATCCAGAACCGCTATCTGATGGAAGTCTCATCCCGGACCTCGATTGACGGCTCGGTCCGAAGCAACGTCGGCCGCTACGTCAACCATTCGTGCCGACCGAACTGCCGGCCGGTGATGAACACCAGGGGGCGCGTCTACTTCTTCGCCCTGAGGTCCATCCCCGCCGGGGAGGAAATAACCTTCGATTACGGGCGCGAGTATCTCGAGGACTATTTCGCCGGTGGCCGCAAGTGCCGCTGTGCCGCCTGCGCAAGATCAAGAGGCCGTAAACGGTCCGGTCGATGAAGGCCGCGGCAAGCGCACCCATTAAGTGCTCTTGCCGGGGCCTTCGGCAGCGACGACCCCAGATAACTCGGGCCGACGGCGCGGCTCCGCCGAGATCGGTCCGGGGCAACCTTCCCCATATGGAGGACTGACAATGGCCCGAAAGGTCACGCGAAAGACGCGGAAGGCCGCGACGCGAAAGACGACGCGGAAATCCCGAGGTGCCCGCAAGGCGGCCCGCAGGACGGGCGGCGGCGGCTAGGGTGGACTGATTGTCCATCATCGATGAGGCATTGAACGATCTGAGCAAGGCCCGTTCAATCTCAGCTAAAGCCCTCGTCGCTTATTCCGGCGGCAAGGACAGCCTGGTGGTCACAGACCTGGCGGTCCGCTCCTTCGAGAGCGTCGAGGGCTTTTTCATGTACCTCGTGCCGGGGCTCGAATGCGTCGAGCGTCAGCTGGAGGAGGGGCGCAAGCGGTTCGGGATCAAGATCCGTCTGTACCCGCACTGGATCGCGGCGAAGTACGTCCGCGAGGGTGTCTACTGCAATGACTGGCACGGCAACAACGACCTGCCGGAATGGAAACTCAACGACATCTATGCGCTGGCGATGCAGGAGGCCAAGATCCCCTTCATCCTGACCGGCGCCAAGCGGGCCGACAGCGGATGGCGCCGCCGCTTCATGACGACGAACTACAAGGAAGCCGTCCGCAACCCGATCGCCGGCTGGCACAAATACGACGTGCTTGCCTACTTGCGGGCGCGCCACATCCCCGAGCCGCCATCGAGCGGCAAGAGCGCGACCGGCATCGATCTGTCGACGCCCTCGCTGTTGTGGCTGCACGACACCTATCCCGATGACTTCAAGCGGCTGTGCGAATATTTCCCGTTCGCCGAGGCCGTGGTTTGGCGGCGCAAATTTTATGGCATCTGACAAGCAGGCGGTCGCCGATCTGAAATCCCGCGGGTTTCAATCCTTCACGATGGTCAAGGTCCATCGCTCGCGGATCAAGAATGCGCCGTACAACCCGCGCACCCTCGGCGAGGCCGAGAAGCGCAAGCTGAAATCGGTCCTGAAGAAACACGGTCTGGTGGCGCCGCTGACGTGGAATGTGCGTACCGGCAACATGGTCGGCGGCCATCAGCGCCTGTCGCAACTCGACAGCTTGATGGGCACCTCCGACTATGAACTCGATGTCGCCCAGATCGACGTCGACGACACCCGCGAGAAGGAAATCAACATCGCCCTGAACAACCCGAATGCACAGGGTGACTGGGATCTGGAGCAGCTGAACACGCTCCTGAAAGAACCGGGCCTGGACTTTGCCGGCGCAGGCTTCGACCACGCCGACGTGTTTCGGATGTTCGGCGACAGCGTGGTCGAGGCGCGCGACGATCCGCTGGACGAACTGGCTGCCAAGGTGCGCGAGGCGAGGGAGCTTTACGGCTCGATCTCCGAGCGCTCGGCTGGTCGCGACAACGACAATTTCTTCATCGTCGTGGTGTTTCGCGACGAGGCGCAGCTGACCGGCTTTCTCCAGCGGGCCAAGCTGCCGGACAACCGCTACCAGTCCGGAGAGGAGATCATGCGGCTGTGCAACATGGTGGATGACGAATGAACGTGCCGTTGAGGACCAATTTTCATTCGCCGAAGAGCTTCGATCGCGAGGCGATCAAGCGTCACGGGTTTCACGATCAGGGCATTGTTGTGGTCTCGATCCACGATCCGCGCCTGACCTGGGACCAGCGGGGGTGAGGCACAACTGGTCCGAGCCGGTCAGGCTGCTCTATTCCAGTCATCGCATGTGCCAGCGTTGCGCGCTGGTGAAGGTGACGCACAAGGAAGGCGTGGAGGTCTGGATCGAGTGGCGCAAGGCGGACGGCAGCAAGTCGACCGAGACCAGGACCCCTGCCTGCGAGGATGTTGATGCGATGTCGGAGGTGGCATGAACCGCGTTCGCTTCATCCGCGTCACCTCTGACAAGTTCACCGCTTATTTCCAGACCGATGGCGTCATCGCGCGTGCCTCCAAGGTGTTGAGCTTCATGGTCGGCTGGGAGGACGCCAAGGCGCGCAGCGTCATCAAGCGCAATGGCTGGAAGGCCAGCCAGGTCATCACCTCTGAGGGCAAGCAGGAGATGATCGAGGCGCTTGATCTGGCCTCGCCGCCCCCGACTGCGATCGAAGAGCATATCTGCCACTGCGGCAAGCGCGCATCGTTCGGTTACGGCGTTCGCCTGCGGGAGGGCAAGATCGGCACCTGGTACTGCTTCGAGCACCGTCCGGCCGATCAGTGCGCCGCGGCTTGACGTTTTAGGTGGATCGCAACCAGCCGCCCCTTTGGGGCCGCCGTTCCGAAGACGAGCCGACCCATGAAATCGCAGTCCCGATGGACGGATGGCGACACGGCACTGGCCCGGCAGCTGCTGGCCGATGCCTCCGAGGGTGAATTTCAGGCCAAGCTTGGCCGCACCCTTGCGGCGGCGAAATCGTGCCTCGAATATCTCGCACGCCTCGACACCCGCGCCGAGCGCCCTCGCGAGCGGCAGATCAGGATCGAGTCGCAGCAGGGTACAAAGCCGCGGGTGACCCCGCAGATGCTCGAGGCCGAATTGCGCCGGCGGGCCGCGCAGCCGCGCTCGTTGACGGGCCTTTTGTGCGGCGATCCGCCGCCCGGCAATTCGGCTCTCGACATCAGTGCTGGCGAAAAGCGCCGCACCGTTTGACTTCCCGGCGGTGCGGCGCATCTTCTATCATCGCTATTGGACCAAAGTCGCAATCGTCAGGTCCGCAATGACGTGCCACGCGGCGAAAATCGTCACCGATGGCACAGAGGTCATCCTTCGCTTCCATGCGCGAAGGTCGTACAACTTTCGCTGCTGCTCCCGGATAAATGGCGCTATCGCGCTGTAGCTGATCTCGGCCTGCAGGCGCCGCAGCTGCCGCAGGCTTCTCAAGACGCCGGCGCGCAGGCGCTGATAGCGCTCCTCGACCGGCAGTGAATTGAACCACAAAAAGTGCTGGATCGCTGCGAATTCGGCGGTCTTGCTGTTGTTGGTTGGGATTACTTGACGGTACTCTGCGCCGTCCTTCGTGCCATCAAGGCGTCCTTGGCCAGGTTTTGCCGGCCATATGTTCTCGGTCATCGCGTAACGTCCATATCGCAGCCCTAACCAAGGCAAACTTGCGGTCAGGTTGCGGTTTTGTTGGGATCGCATGTTACGCGAATCAAGGTTGGTGGGAGCAAGAATCCACCTGTCCAAAATGGACACTTTGCTGGTGGAATTTCCTTCCTCCCGAGAGGGAGGGTTCAGAGGTCGGCGGAAAACCGCTTCATTGCCTTGATGGAGCCGTCAATCCATTTGCGCCGGTCCTTGTCGACGATCCGATCGCTCAGGTCATAGTTTTTGTCGCGCCGCTGGACGAACTCGCATTGCTCCAGGATGGCGAGTTTGCGCAGCACGGTGGTGCGTGGCAGCCCGAGGAACAGCGCGATCTTGTGCGGTGTCATAAGCTTGTTCTCGACGTGACCGATGGTCACGGCGCACGCGACAGTACAGCCTCGACGTCGTCGAGCCGCCCCTGCGATTGAGGAAAGATGTGCTCATGCATGAGTTTTACGAGCGTGATGAGCAGATAGGTGATGTTGAGTCCGGTTTTTTGGCCAGGCACCTATAGGTGGCTCTCCCTTCGAAGGTGATTACGTCCCAGCGCTACTGATAGTTCCCGGTTCCAAGGGGAGGGCGCCATGCCGTTCAAGCGCATCAAGCGCGGCAAGGGCAGGGGCAAGTGTCGCTCGCCGTCGGGCTGCATTTTTTCTGCCGCGCTGGTGCTCGTTTATTATGCAACCGGGGGCTTCAAACGTCCCGTGCGCAGAAAACGACGATGACGGTGATACTTTCGTCGTAACTGCGCGCTGGCGCGATGATGGCTGCTATGCAAGTTCGCCGCGCCCATTGAGCGGCCGTGGCCGATGGCGCGTCAGCACGTGACCATCATGTTACCGCACCGTGAGGTGTTCGATCTCGAAGCGGAGTTTGACAACTAGGACTGGACCGATGTCGTCACGCACCTCGATTGCTAGGTTCCGGACCTCAGCGCCCGGTAGTACGTCTTTGGCAAGGTCCGCCATTGCCTCGGACGCCGCGTGCTTCACTTGATCGAACGTTCCGATCTCCAGCCCGACTTCGTCGCGAATGAAGGTCGCATCGTCTCGGGTGTCGAAGTAATAGCGGGGCATGAGGCAGCCTTACTCGTTATCCTCAGTCCAAGCCTGCTCGCCACCATCGCACCCGTGTCGCCCAGTTTGGGTCTCAGGAATCTGTGCAGCAGTTTAGAGCACTTGCGGGCTTGGGCAACTGGTCCGGCTTGTTGACGCGTCGAACGCCAATGGCGGTTTCGGCACTCCAATACCCCAAGCGCGCTCTCCGACAGGCGCGTCAAGATGATGGGCGACTGCAGCGGAGAGGCGGTCTTCTGAAATAGCGCTCCAATGGACGCGCGAACCTTGCGGCAATGCCGAGGGAAATTTTGACAATGGCGACAAAATCTACGGTGCGGAACCCAAAGGGAAATCCGTCCGGCAAAGGCGGTAAGGAACAGCGCTATACCGTCGATGAGGTCGAGCGCGCGCTTCGGAACTCGCTTGGCAACGTCTCGATCGCCGCGACCGTGCTCAAATGCGAGCGGCAGACGATCTACGAGTACATGGAGCGCTATCCCGATCGCCTGCGCCCCATTCGCGGTCAGTGCCGCGCCGACATCGCCGACATCGCGGAAGGTCATCTGCTGGTGGCGGTGCGCAGCGGTAAGGAATGGGCGGTCAGCCAGGCGCTGCGGCTGTACGGCAAGTACATCGATGTCGGCGAGAGCCTGGACATCACTTCCGACGGCGCGCCGATCGTGCAGTCGGCGCCGGCCGTGACCTTCAACGTCAGCTTCGTCAAGTCGCGCTTCAAGAAAGAGGATGCTTAACGTTGCGCCGCCAGTTCCTGCATCGCCCATTGCGATCGAACTGGAGACCTCGGAGTGCTTCGAGGACATCTTCTTCAAGAAGTCCCGCTACAAGGGGCTGTATGGTGGCCGCGGTAGCGGCAAGTCGTGGGGCTTTGCCGACGCGCTGATCCTGCGCGGCACTGCCGGCAAGAAGGTCCTGGTCAAGGACCCCAGGACCGGACAGATGGTCGAGGGCGGGCGGGGCCTTCGTATCCTGTGCGGCCGCGAAATCCAGAACTCGATCGACGAATCCGTCAAGCAGGTGATCGAGGACCGCATCGCCCATCATGGGCTGGGCTGGTTCTATCGGGTCACCAAGACCGCCATCGTCGGCCTCAACGGCACGCGCTTCACCTTCTCGGGCCTGTTTCGCAACGTCTCCAAGATCAAGTCGAAGGAAGCCATCGACGTCTTCTATTGCGACGAGGCGCAGGATCTGTCGCAGGACTCGCTCGACAAGCTGATCCCGACCATTCGTCAGCCCGGCTCCGAACTCTGGTTCGCATGGAACCCGGAGAGCGAGAACGATCCGATCGACCAGCTGCTGCGCAGCACCGAGGCGCCGGAGCCCGATCCGGAGTTGATGCAGGGCTATGACGAGTGGCAGATCGTCAAGCGCGTCAACTGGTACGACAACGACTTCTTCCCCGATGTGCTTCGGGTGGAGATGGAGAACGACCGCCGGCGCGACGTCGACAAATATCTCCATGTCTGGCTTGGCCAGTACCGCAAGGTCACCGAGGCGCGGGTGTTCAAGAATGTGCGCCTGGGCACGCGGGAGGAGTTCGCGCAGTTCTGCGAGCCGAACCAGTTCATCGACGGCAAGATCAGGATCGAGCGCTACTATTTCGGCGGCGACTTCGGTTTCGCCCAGGACCCGGCCTGCCTGATCCGCATGTTCATCCATGGCCGGACGCTGTACATCGACCGCGAGGTCTACAAGCCCGGGGTCGAAATCGACCATCTGCCGCTGTTTTTCGGCGGTGTCCGCGACAAGGATCTGCTGCGGCTTAACCGCGAGGTCGCCGAGAAAGCCTTGGCGATCGGCTATCAGGGCGTGCCGCGGTGCCGGGAATATCGGATCACACTGGATTCAGCTCGGCCCGACACCATCAGCTATCTGCAGCGCCACGGCTTTCCCAAGGCCGTCGGCGCCAAGAAGGGCGCAGGCTCAGTCGAGGACGGCATCGAATTCTTAAAGAGCTACGACATCGTCATCTCGGAGGACTGTCCGCACACCTTCAACGAGTTCGTCAGCTACTCCTACAAGATCGACAAGAAAACCAACGAAGTCCTCCCGGTCCTGCTCGACGAGGACAACCACGCCATCGACTCGGCCAGGTACGGCCTTGAGGAGACGCGCAGGGCGAAAGGCGGCTGGACCACCTCCAGAGGAATGTCTTGATGGCTGTGGACGCCAAACATCCAGAGTATGTCGAGCACCACTCGGACTGGGTGACGATGCGCGACTGCCAGGGCGGTGAGCGCACGGTCAAGGCCGAAGGCACCCGCTATCTGCCGATGCCCTCTGGCTTCAAGCTGCAGGAGGACCAGGGCCGGGAGATGTACGGCGCCTATATGATGCGCGCCCAGTACCCGGAAATCCTCGCCCCCACGATCGAGGGCATGGTCGGCATCATCCATCGCATCGAGAGCAAGATCGAGCTGCCGCAGGCGATGACGTATCTGACCGAGAAAGCCACCCGCGACGGGCTGTCCCTGGAGGCGTTGCACAAGTCGATCACCCGCGAGGTGTTGTTGATGGGCCGCTACACCGTGCTTGCGGATGCACCGAAGCAGGAGGAGGGCGGTGGCGAGCCGTATCTGGCAGGCTATACCGCCGAGAGCCTGATCAACTGGTCAAAGGAGCGCGATTTCTACGTGCTTGAAGAAGCGCGCTATGTGCGTACCGACTACAATTGGGAGAAGAAGAACTTCTATCGCGTGCTGCGGCTCGAAGACGGCCACTACACCAGCCAGGAATCGGTGGTCGAGGGCGGCCAGGAACTGCAGAGCGTGGTGACTCCGCGGGCGCAGGGCGGCCAGCCGCTCGAAGAGATTCCGCTGGTGGTGATCGGCGCGCGCAACGTGTCGGTTGCCATCGACGATCCGCCCTGCATCGGCGTAGCCCGCTCGTCACTGGCGATCTATCGTCTCGATGCCGACTATCGTCATCAGCTGTTCATGAGCGGGCAGGAGACGCTGTTCACGGTCGGCCTCGACGTGGCCTCACTGCCCAAGGTATTGGGCGCCGGCGTCACCGTGGCGCTGCCCGAGAACGGCGATGCCAAATATGTCGGCCCGGCTGGCACCGGCATCGAGGCCCACGAGCGGGCGATTGCAGCCGAGCGTGACAATGCGGTGCAGGCGGGCGCGCGTATCTTCGATTCCTCGGCCAAGGCCGCCGAGAGCGGCGAAGCCTTGCGCCTGCGCTATGCGGCGCAGACCGCGACCCTCACCAGCGTCGCCATCGCGGTGGCGCAGGGGCTGGAGAAGGCGCTGCGCTACATCGCGACGTTCCTCGGCCAGGACCCCAATCAGGTTGTGGTGACGCCGAACCTCGAATTCATCGACAACGCGCTCAGCCCTGCTGACGCCGAGGCCTTGGTGCGGATGTGGCAGGGCCGGGCGATCTCCTACGAGACCATGTACGACAACCTGCAGCGCGGCGGCATTGCCTCGGCCGAGCGCACCGCGGCCGAGGAGCGCGCGGTTATCGATGACGAGGAACCGGAGCCGGTGACGGTCGATCCGCTCGATGATGACAACAAGCAGCCGCAGCCTGCCGCCTGAGCGCCGGCGCGGCAGGATTCCTGGTCGGGTGATGCAGCGGCCGTGCCGGCAGAAGTTCCTGAGCGTGCGGCGGTGGTGGCTGTTCTGCATCTCGGCCGGTTCCGCCCGCTCTGACGACGGCAGGCCGGTGATCTTCTTTCCCCATCCGTTCGGTGACCAATGAGCGATATGACCGCGCCGTATCCGGATAGTGGGGAGCGGCTGGTCCAGGCGACGACGTATCGGCCGAGGTGGTTCTTCTCGCTCGATGACATCGACCGCGGGCGGCCCATCTCGCACCTTCCGGCAGAGCGAAAGTTTAACGGATGCACAATGGTGCGCTATGGTGACTTCTGCTGCGTATCGTCCGCGAGCGTTTTGATCGCCCGCATGAGTACCTCGTCTCTCTGTGACGTGGGATTGAGATCCTCTGATGCGCGAACGATAGTTGACCAATTCTTCGTCGCGAAAGCCCGTTCTATTGTGAGCTTGAGCGCCTCCTGACGCATCTGCTGATTCCAGAAATCGCGCGAGATTTGGTACATGACCTCGGCGTCTTGCCCCGTGTAGGAGACATTAGCCCTTGGCCTCTCCATCGCTTTCGTCATTGCATTGGAAATCCACAAAAAGCCAAGCATCGCTCCGGGCACGACAAGGATTGACAGTCCCGCGAACAAATGGACGATGAACGGCTCCGCGAGCTTCATATTCGCGGCCTTGTATAGTCCGACGACCGCGGTCAGCAGAGCCACGACTTTGATTACAAGGTCGGTCGAAAGCTCCATCTAAGCCCCCCGTATCCATCCGAATGGACGAAAGGCCACCCCCGGTTCCGGAGTGGCCTCATCCAAAGAGGAACCGTAACAGTCGGAATTACTACCGCAAGCGGCGAGCAGAAGATTCTTTGCGATTGACGCTCATCGAATCAGATTGGGGCTTTCGTGGATGTTGCCGATGACTTCCCCTTCCAACGTCGGATGCCGGCCCTTGGCGGCCGTTTGCGCGGGCGCAGGGACATGCCCGAAGATGGGTATTAGACCGGAAGTCGCTGGCTGAGGCTCAAATCGGCGCTTTTGACCCGGAACGGACATTCTGAACGTGTTGAAAGCGCCTAGAGTTTCACTAACTCGGCGGGCTGCTGATCAGCGCTGACGATGGCAATCAGTCTGACGCGCATCGCGAAGGCTATGAAATGCTGCGCTATGAAAGGCTGCACCAACTCAGGTTCGATATGGGCAGTGCTTCGTTCCATTAGATGGAACTATCGGCATCCTTCGAAGTTATGGGAAACATTTTCTCGCTCTTTTACTTAAGTAAATCGTGGGGCCCAATCGAAAGGTCGCGATATGGAACCGACCAGTCGAACATCGGACCACATCGACCATAAGACTGCCTGGTCGATCTGTGACGAGGTGGGTGATAGGTTGCAACGGTACTTATCCCTCGAAGCTTCGCCTTTGCCGCCCTACCTCGAACGTCTAGTCGATGAATTGCGCAAACGGGAACGTCATCAAATTGATGGCGTCGGCGCGCCCGCTGACCGTTTCCTTCACGCCATGCGGCGGTAAGTTGCGGCCGTCTGAGCGCGTAATGCAAAAGCCATCGCCGCTCTCAGCCCGGCGGCGGCCATTCCCTTAATCTTGTCGCTGAGGTAATCTTGTCGCTGAGGTAATCTTGTCGCTGAAGCGTCCCGGGCTTGGCGGGCCGGACGCCATGGAGCACATGCTTGTTCGGTGATAGGTCAAGCCGCGCGTGTCGCGTGTTGGCCCATCAGGGAAGTGGCGACACTCCTCATTGAGGTACGCTTACTGGGGCAGAGCGGGCTAGATTTGCTCAGTCTGAGTTTCTTCGCATTTTGACCCACAGCGGAGGTTGCGGTGAACAGATTTACTAGGCTGGGCGTACCGGACCGCTTTGCGAAGCTTCATCAGATCGGAGACTCTACCATCGCCTCTCAGGCAACGGTCGCGCGGTGTTGCACCCGAACTTCCGATTATACGATCGTGCAGCGTTATACACGGGCGCGAATCTCATATTGGCTTTGCAGGCCCGCCGCCCTAGAATTGCAGCGATCGCAGGACGGGCGAAATGCAGTATGTTTGCGACGCGCCGAAGGGTAAGACCTGGTTCCGTATCGAGACGGAAGGTGAAGCGGCGCATGAGTCGCGCCTGATGAGCCACACAGTCGAGAAATATTTCCGCAGCGAGCGCGAGAAGGCAGTCCAGTCCTGGCGTCCGGAGCGGCCCAACGCGATCGAGCGCGACATCGGCCTCGAGGCCCATGTACAGCGCGAGATGCCGATTTTCCTCACATTGCGCGACAGGGAGGGCAATGCACTGGCTACAGCGATGCTGCCACCGGGTGGCAAGGATCGCGGCGGGTTCCGGATCATCATCGTTGCCGCATCCAATGCCGATCCTTATCCTGAGCAGGACGCGGCCATCGCTGCGCTGGGAGCGCATTTCGGTCTCAGACTCGATCGCCACCGCTGCTTCCCCTACGGCCGCTAAGGAGCCTGACAAGTATCGCTGCTTGATTGGAGCGATGTCGGCTCATGGCCCCTCTGCGACATGCCTACCGCTATGATGAATGTCCGCATTCGAGGGCAAAGCGAAAAAGACGGGCTCACACTAAGTTCTTCTCAGTTTGACCCATATGAGACATTCGACGACCTGCTGCATCACCTGTCGTGCAATACCTGCAGACGCCAAAGTGGCGACTGGTATGGGGAAGCTGGCGCCGCGGAGTACTTTCGCGTTGCCTGTGATACCGCCTCCTCAATCCGCTGAAGAGCTCGAGCCGTCTGCGCATCAAGTCTGGGGCGCCGACGCCGGGCATCAGTGTGCGGCGTTTCTTGAAGGACGGTAGTCGTAACAGCGCCACGGCGCCCGCTGACGAACATCAGCTCGCGATCGGAGGGCTTCCGCTATCTGCGGACAGGCTGTCTCCCATCGAAGCCGCCAGACGGATGATCGGTAGTCGAGATGCCTTGGGTGGCGCCGGTGAACGGAGTGGCGCCGGAGAACGGGTTCCGCCAGGCGTCCTCGCTTGCTCGGTTGCAGGCGTCCGGGTCGGCAGAGCTGCGGCGGGAGCCATGGTGCTTGCACTCGGCCACCGTGCCTTGCTCGCCAAGTGTCCGCCTTGCAAGGTGCAATCGGCGGGGCGGATGGCGTGGAGGGGGAGCTCGCGTTGCGGACCGAGAGGCATGGTCCCGGTCTCGAACCTCCTTGGAGCCCACCTGTGCCTGCGCGTTCCGCCCCGCGTCCCAAGCCTGAAATTGCCGGAATAGTGCTTCCTTGTCGGCGTCCGACTGGATGTTAGCGGCAGCGGGGTTCTCTTGCAGGAATGCCTCAAAGCGTTTTAGCTTTGCCGGTTCGATGCCGTGTTTGTCGAGCCATTGCTGTGCGAGCGGCAGGCGATTCCAGCCCGCGAGCGGTGCCGGCAGGGAAACCTCCTTCCACTTGGGATGAAAGGGCGGGTTCTGCAAAGCCGCGAATTTCGTGAAGAAGGCGTCGACGAATAGAGCAAGCTTGCGACGGCGTTCAGTGTTGGGCGGCCAATTGTAGGCTGCAAGCACCGACGGCACTGCGATCGTTTGCACCGTCTCCCCCTCGGAAATCAGGTTCGGATAGTCGTTCGAAGTCAGCGTCGCCGGCAGATAATCGCTCTGCAGGGGCTTCGAATAGTCCACCGCAGCGAGATGAAAGCGGCCGTCATTGTTGAAGGTGGTGACGGACACGTACGGCTTACCGCCGACCACGATGACGGCGTCGAGCTCGCCCTTCTTCAATTTCTCCATCGCGATCCGCTGCTCGACGTAGACGAAGTTCGCCTTGATCCCGAGCCGCTCGAACACCGTCAGTGCAGTCACAAACGTGCCGCCATTGGGCAGATCGACGCTCACCGTCTTACCTTCGAGATCGTTCAGAGTCTTGATGGTCTTTGGTGCGATGACCTGCATTTCCTCATTGTAGAGCTTGGTCACATAGGTGAACTGCTTCTTGATGTCGTTGGCGAAGCCCTTCTTCTCGAGGAAGTCGAGCGTATCGGCGCGCACGATGCCAAGATCGACGCCCTTTAGGAAAAGGACGTCGGCGACGCCCTGCACCGAACCTCGACCGATGATCGGCAGGACGCGCAGATTCCCGCCGTCGTCGAGCACGGAAGCGAGGTCGGCACCGAACTGCACATAGGTGCCGCCGATCGTGCCAGTCAGCAGCGTGACCGTGTTGGCGTTCAGCGCCTTCCTGGTCGAGACCGAACCGAATTGGAAGATCGCCCTCAGGCTGTCGCTGACCTTCGTCGGATCATACTCGGTCTGTTCTGCATGGGCCGCAACGCCGGAAGCCATCAGGATCATTGCGGCAAACATTCTAAGGTGCTGACGCACGGCATCCTCCCGATAGGTGGGGATTGTTCTGAACTTGAGTGAGACGCTGTTGCGCGTCCGCCGAGCCAAAGCTGGCGGCCTTGCAGTACCAGTCGCGCGCCATCACAGGGTCGGCTGTGATAATTCGCGTATCGCGCACTCGGAGCACAGCCGGATCATAGGTCTGTGCCAGCAGGAAGGCCGCAGTTGCGTCCTGCGCATTGGCGGCGCGTTCGAGTAGCAATCGCGCCGCAGCAATGTCGCCGAACCCCAGCAGCCTCTTGGCACGTGTCATCAGCGCTGCCAAGGTTTCGGCATCGAGCGTTTTCGACGGCGCAGAGGCTTCATTCCCTGGAGGCGCGGCCGGGGCCAGACTCTGCAGCCCGGCGTGATCGGCGCTTACGACAGCCTCGCGGCTCGGTGTTTTTGATGGCGGCGCGCTCGCATTGGCGCTCGCCAGCATCATTGGGTTCGATACGCGAGCCGGATCGAATACCGCGACCAGGGTCGCGATCGCCGAAACCACCAGTCCACCAGCCACAACCTGCGTTAGGATGCTCGTCCGTTGGCTTGCCGCCAAAGGCGCAAATTCCTGCGGATCAGGTTGACCATGCAGATCGGACAGAAACAATGGAAGGGAATTATCAGAGGAGAAATCCGTTGATGGCCCGGGTGCGTGCTGCGGATCTCTGCGGGGTTCGTCGAACGCCCAAGCCTTCGAACCCAGCGACAAGCGATATGTCGTCCGTTCCATGGCGCTCATGCTTCCCTCCCTAAGCAACACCGGGGGGTCCCCGGGCGCTAACGCGCCGGGGTCATTCACACACACAGGTGCCGGCGGGTACCTGGCACATCGACGTAACCTCCCCGACGGTTGATCGTTCCTAGCAGACGGCCTGACGGCGGCGCGCTCGCAGCAGCAGAAATGCCGCCGCTGTTCAAAGATTGCTGCGCGTAAGCAGCGCTACCTGGCGTGTGCTTCCCAAACTCAACGTCGTGGCCGTCAAGTACAGCGAGCGAATCGACTCGTTCACCTTGCAGGTTTCGATCAGCGAAGCGATGATGGCGCAGTGCTCGGGGCCGTCGTCGAAGCCTGCGAAGAGCGCAATTCTTCGGTTGAGGGTGATCGGACGCATGGAGCGTTCGACGGGGTTGTTGTTGAGCTCGATACGGCCGTCATCAAGGAAGTGCGTCAGTCTCTCCCAGCGCGAGAGCGCATGGCGGATGGCATCGGCGAGCTCGGCGATGTGCTTCAGTGTTCAGCGTTCGCGAATGTCCACACTTGACCTCGAGCCGAAGTCGCTCGAATTGGTTCGAATGTTGGCAACCGCGGGTAGACCGGACGTGACGTGCGCTAGGCTTAACCGCCGCTCCTGACCCTTCTGCGACATGGGCAACTGGATTTACTGTGATGCAAAACCACGCTTCCCTTCAGGGGATACGCCCTTCATCTGGCACGGCCAATGAGATAGGTCGGGCCGTGTTTATCGCGAAGATCTTTTCGAGTTCGAGTCGCATATTGCCGTGGCATTCGCACGCCGCGGCCGCGAGCCGCAACCGGTCGATCTCGATTTGGCCTCGTCGATCAGATTTGATCGCTCCTGATGCGCGCAGATCGCGCATCAGGAGCGTCACCGTCGTTCGTCGCACACCGAGCATTTGCGACAAGGCCTCCTGGGTGAGCGGAAGAACGTCGTGGTCGATGCAGTCGCAAAAATGGAGTAGCCACCTGACCATGCGGTCTTTGACCGGATGCAGTGCATTGCAGGCCGCGCCCCGCTGAAACTGCATCAGCATCGCCCTGCCGTGCATCTGGACCGCGTGCCGGATCGCAGGGCTCCGGTTGAAAGCGGCACGAAATCGCGACGCGGGGATTTGCGAGGCGGTGCCCGCTGCACGAACGACCGCGGTAGTGGCCGAAGGTGACGACCCGAGCACCGAAAGAAGGCCAAGTGCCCCCTCGCGCCCGACGACGGCAGTGTCGACCGTCTGCCCGTCCGCCATGTCGATCATCAGCGAGACGGCGCCGCTGTGAGGGAAGAAGACATAGTCGATCTCGTCCCCCGCTCGCGCAAGGATCGCGTCCTGATCGAGCGCGACCGTCTCCAGCGCGGGCCGCAACAGATCGAGATCCGATACCGGCAGTGTTGCCAGGAGACCGTTAGGCATTCCGCCCGGACGCGTCACTGCAGATGACCCGCGGTGAGGCACTTCATTCCGGGCGGTGCGAAGCGGCGGCCTCAACATATGTTTAGATCTGCTGTCGCTACTCGCGCTGAGATCCAACTCACTTGCAAATTCGGATATTCCAACTGGATGTCGGCTCAAGCGTGAGTCCTCATCGACACGAACGGATCAATTTTAGGGGCTTGCCCGCGCCATAAGCGCGGCGAGTAAGGGAAGAGAGTCAGTGCAAACGGCAGTCTCGATGCAGTTGCAGCGCGAAAATACGCAAGCTGCAAAAGGTGCTCTTCTCCACCGGCGTTGGGTAGCACCGATCTTCGGTTCCACCCATATCGAATATGAAGGGCAGCTGGCCTTTGGCGCATTCCGGGTGTCATACAATTGTTATAATTGGACCGGTGCGTCGATCGATAGGGACGGGCGAACAGTGCTGACGGGTGGTGGACTAGCCGCTCCCCGCATTGGCACGATGGCGTTCTGATCGCCAAGAGGTAACAGATTTAGCGGCTTCCGGTTATGGCCCGTTTGAGACGCGCCGACGGATACCAAGAATGTCCGGTTATTGGGAAGACGAGAAGTAGACGGCGCCTGTTGAATTCGACGCGAATGACCCATCTCAGACAGCAGGCCGGACGCCCCCGCCTGCTGCGCCGTCTGACGTATCCTCCGATTTGAATTAAGCAGCCCCCAATTTAAACGTTAACAGTTCGGCAACGGCCGCAACCATCCGGGTTCCAAAACGTTAACTGTATCACCGCTCTTGGGCCGTCATCGGTGATGAGAACGCCAATTGCGCTCCCGCCTTTGCGCGCAATCGGGAAAGGAGCGCCGTCATGAAAAGACGCCGTTTTGATCAAACATTCCCATTGAATGAGCACTTAGAAGAACAGGCCATGCGTCTGCGTAAGGAAGCGCAGGGTACCCCGCCCGGTGTCGAGCGCGAAAAGCTAATCCGCCAGGCGCGTAAGGCCGAAGCTGCCGCTCGCATACAGGAGTGGCTGTCGTCTCCCGGCCTGCAGCCACCAAAGGGGTAAAGTCCCCCAGGGTCACATCCGAGGAGCAAAACATGACCCTACAAATCCCCGAGGTAGTTCCCGCTAGGATCGACTGGCGTGTCTTCGCGATCATGGGCAACACGATGCCGCCCTGAGATCCTGATGACGACGAGGACGAGGACGAGGACGAAGAGGAAGACGACGAAGAAGAGAACCGAACCGAGGAACCGCCGGTCGTGCGCGAGCCGGACGAAGACTAAGCAGGATGCTTTGGGATTGGCATAGCCTGAGCTTCGAGGGCGTGATCCGCGGCCCATGTGCGGCGCTGCCGCGTCCGGTGGCTTCCAAGGGCCCTTCTAATCCCGAGAGCACCGGCCAGACGTCGAATGGACGACGGTTCTCGGTGGAGCAATTTCTTGGCGTTCACTGGCGCAGGAGACGAGCATGACCCTCATATGGCTTGGTGTGCTCCTTGTTTTCGGCGGCGTGCTGCAGATGGCGTTTCGGCCGATCTGGCGAGGCCGACTAAGCGGTGGAAGGCGGCTTCGCTCCGGGCGTGACACGCTCGAACCTGAGAGACCGGGTAGCGGCTTCGAAATCAAATCCAATTGGCCTGGACTTGTGCTGGTCGCGCTCGGCGGCGCTTTCTTGCTGACTGGGGTCGCCATCTGAGTTGAAACGAACCTCGTTATCGTCTCGGGCGTTGCGCGTTATCTAGCCGGGTCTTCAGTGCTGAAGCCATGTCTCTTCCTGCCCCAGCCGACCAACTTCTCTCTTCCCGGCCCGAAGCCGACCAACTTCGCCGCCAGCGGCGAGTCTGTTATTGAGGGCAGTGCGGAGTTCGCATCAGCAATCCTTCGACCGCCGCTCGTGACCCACATCGGAAATGGTCGATAATTTTGCTGTGGTGCGCAGGCAGAGCAGTTCTCGCTTCAAAAGCGCGCTAATTCATCCTCGGCTGAGGACGAATCTCGACGATGGAAATAATTTTAGAGTATCTGATTTCTGCCGGCATAGTCGGCTTTGGCGTTTGGATCCTTGCCTCCGCCAATGCTGGATCGGACTTACACTCCATTTGGATCTCGCTCGGGTTCCTGTCTATCGCGGTTGGGTTGATTAGCCTGTACGGCGTAATTAAGCACTGACCGCTTAAGCCTCTGGCGGCCTCGCCCACGTAATTTTCGATGGCTTCACGTCGCCAACGTCGTTGCAGGGGGACTGACCCAGACCGTGCCATGCGAAAGCGCCGCCAAGCCCGACTAAAGAGTCCTTCGAGCAAGCTATCTCCTAACCGGGGCGGCTATTCTTCAAATCGCGTCGAACGGAGCGATTACCGCGTTAGTCCGCAAAGTTTTTGCGCGTCAAAAGATGCTCGATTGGAGATGCTGCTTGCTGCGGTGCATGAGTCCGGAGATGGCCCTTGGCTGCCATCACGACCGCCGAAGAGTAGGTCAGCTACCGGGTGGAAAGCGGTCCAAAATGCGCTGGCCCGCCAATTCCGAATCTGACCCTCAACGGACGTTCGGTGGCATCCTTGCTGCGTTCAGGCAAGGAGTCTCCCTAAAGGTACGTGGATGGGGAATTTAGGGTACCTCAAGGGGTATATCTTTCCGTGAACTGAATCCCATGGGAGCGTTCATGGACAGCGCGCAACGTTGCTTGGATCAGGCGGCTGAATGTCTCCGCTTGTCGAAAGCAGCAAGAAGCGAGGCCGAAGCCAAAATCTTGAAGGAACTTTCTCAAAGTTGGGCGAGGGTCGCCGGCCAGATCGATCGATACAACGCGCTCATGCGTGAACTGGCCCGCCACGTCGTCCGGGAGTAAGGCCGCCTCAGTGGGCGGCCTCTTTCATTTCGAATGTCGGCTGTTGGCCCATTGCGACATATTGCGATGCCGCACGAACTTGGTCGTCATAGGGGCAAAGCGGACGTAGTCTTCGTGCATCACGTGGCCGGTTTTATGGGTACAAGGCCATGACAGCGCGCTATCGACGATGAGTAAGCTGCACGACGGCCAGATCGACCACCACATCGGTCTCCAGCACGTCGCAGCGAGCCTCGCCAGGCAGGCGCTGGCCAAAATCGATGTGCACGACCACCGCATCGTGATGGAGCTTGGCAAGTTCGCGGCATCCGCGATGGAGCGAATTCCGGTCCAGCACCGCGACGCGGCGATCAAGACCATCGGCCAGATCAACGCCGAGGCCTATGCCGAGCTGATGGAAAGCCTGTGGCGGGAGCTGTTGGCGGTGGCGGAATACGAGGTCGAGTTCTGTACACGGATTCTGGGTGAGAGCGGCGTCGAGGCTAAGGCGGTGTTCAATCCGGACGCCTTGAAGGCGAGGCGCTTCATCCGCGGCCAGACCGTGCATCAGGCGTTCGAGAGCCAGCGCGACAACAAGTTCAGGTTCTTGCGCAAGGTGATCGTCGCGGAGGCCGAGCCGATCGCCCTGATCCGGAAAGTGCGCGGCACCGAGGCGCGGTGCTTTAAGGACGGCGCACTGGCGATGGCGCGTCATGCGACCGCCCATCTGGTGCGTTCGGCGGTCAATCACACCGCCAATGCGTCAAGGATGATGCTGTGGCGCGAACTCGATTGATGGTGACAGCGACGCTGGATTCCGACACCTGCGTCGAATGCGGTGCAAAGGACGGCACCTTCGTTGGGACTGAGGATGATGGGCCGCCGTTCCACAACGGCTGCCGCTGCGCTCTTCTGTTTCTGTTGCCGGGCGAAAAGCCGTATCGGCAGACCTTCCGGCAATGGCTGAAAGCGCAGGAGGCCGCGACCCAGGACGAGCTGCTCGGCAAGGCCAAGGGCAAACTCTATCGCGCTGGCAAGGTCAGCGTGTCCGGCTTTGTCGATGTCCGCGGCAACGAACTGACTCTCGAACAGCTCAAGCGCAAGGAGCGGCGCAAATCGACATGACGATCAGGATCGAATCCGACGGCACTCAGCACGGCACCAAGGTCATGGTGGGTGATGCCGACATCTCGCCGATCGTCACTTCTATCACATGGGCGCATAGCGGCGGAGAGCGGCCGGTGGCCACTGTTCGCCTGGGCATCCTTGATGCCGCAAGCCTGGGCGCCGGCCAAGTCAAGTACATTGCCGCCGATGGCCGCAAGATCATCTCGATCGCGTTCGAGGACGGTCTGTCTTTGACCTCCACCTTCGATCCGCGCGATGTCGGCGCGGTAAAGGTTGAGAAGGACCACATCGAACTCTTGGCGCCGGGGCCGCTCAGGTTGGACGAGGCCGCCGCGATGGCACTGTCGCGACGGCTGTATGCCGCTGCCACGGAGCTTGCGATCCGTAACGACGAGAACCTGTCGAAGTAGGAGTGGTCATGGCCAGCAAGAAGCAAGTCAAGTCGGCTGCCACCGTTGTGATCCGCGACGCCCAGGACATGACCGAGCGCGGCCGCAAAGAGGTGGCGCAATGGCTGCGTCGGCAGGCCCGCTTCCTCGAGAAGCACGCCGATCAATTGTCGCGCCGCTACCGCGCCCGGTATCTGTACCGCGAAGGGAGGCCCATACGATGGCATTGCTAGGAAAGCCGCGCGAGCGGCGCAGGCGGCGACAGGATGGGCAGGTGAGCGGCGTCTGGCCTGCAGCTCGGTTCGAACTGCTCTATGGCGAGGACGAACAGGACCATGGCGCGCCGCCTCCATCTGCGCCTCCGCGTCCCTTGCTGACCCTCAATTCCCGTTGGGTGGCCGAGGGCGACAGCATCACCGCTGGCTCCAACGGTCCGCAGTGGGCCACCTATGCCGACATCGGCTCGCGCGGCCGCTTCTTCCGCCCGCTCAATTGGAATCAGGCGACCGGCGGCCAGACCGCAGCGCAGATGGCGACGCAGATTGCTCAGGTCACCGCGCTGAACCCGAAGGTCGTCACGTTCCTGGCTGGCACCAACGACCTTGGCAGCACGTCGGACACGCCTACGGCCATCTACGCCAACATCCGCAGTTGCGTGAAAGGCTACCTCGACCGCGGCGCCCAGTACGTCGTCGTGTCGCGCGTGCTGCCGCGCAATGACACCACGTGGACAAACCTCGGCACGCAGCCGCAGCGCGAGGCCGATCGGAAGGCGCTCAACACGCTGATCGAAGGCCTGCCCGGTGATCTGTCGGCTTACAGTGGCCGCGTGGTCATCACGCCGACCCTTGAGACCACATGGAATCCGGCGACCGACTCCATCGAAGGGCTGCATCCGAATTACATCGGCGCGATCAAGCTCGGCAACTCGTTCGCGGCCGCGCTCAACAGCATCAGCGACACCTCGCTGTTCTCGGATCTGTATCTGGACCCCAGCAACGCGCTGCTCGCGGCCGACAACCCGCAACTCGCTGGCACCACAGGCGTCTTGACCGGCGCGACTGGAGAGGTCGCCACCGGATGGACCGTGTCGCAGAACGACACCATGACGGTGGCCGTCTCCAAGACCACCATGGGCGCTGCAGCTGCGCAGCGCATCCAGGTTTCGGGCACCAATGCCACCGCAGGCCGCGTGGTCAACTTCTCCAATCCGTGCCAGATCGCCGGCGCGATCGGTGACAGCTTTGAGGCGTGCATCGACTTCATCCTGGCTGCCGGCTCGAAGAATCTGCGTGGCCTCACGCTCGGTTGCGGCTCCACAGGCCTGACGCCGCTTCCCAGTTCGCCTCCGCTGTACGATGGTGCGCCCGCTCTGAACGGCACCCTTCGTACCCCTGTGATCGCCACCTTGGCGGCCGCGGTGACCTCGGTGACCGTGCAGGCAACCCTCACATTCGCTGCCGGCACGGTGGCTGCCGATGTCACCTGGTCTCGCCCGTACTTCCGCAAGGTGCCGGCCGGTCAGTGAGATAGGAGGAAAGGGGGAGGGAAATCTCCTTCTTCCATGCAGGTGTTGGCCGGATAGAATCGATCCTCGTTGTTTTCTTCGAGGATCACATGACCCATCCGGCGATCTTGAGACAAGAAACGGCGCAGGTGTATCGCGCGCTGCGATTGCGGCCACTTACGGTGAACAGCATCGTGCTGATGACCCGCCTGCATGAGATCAAGGTGATGCGGGCCTTGGTCAGGCTGTTGGAGGATGAGAGCATCACCAGCATCCATGGGCTGTATATTGCCAGCCGCGAGGAGCCGGCCTGGCAGGTACACTGAAGCCCCTGCCACCTTAAGCCCAACAAATCAAGCCGCCTTCGGGCGGCTTTTTCTTTGAATTGCGTCCGGCTCAATCGGGGTCGGGCGAACGAAGCGGCATGTCCGCAAAAAGCAAAGGCCGTCAATGACGGCACCGGCAATGCCGGACAACGGAGACCACCATGGCACTTAAGGCACTTCTGGAAACCCTCGACGATGTCGCAGAGGCGTTCCACTCGGAATACAAGCAGGTCAAGGTCAAGGGACCGGACGGTCAGGAAAAGGAGATGTTCGCGCTCGACATCGTCGAGCCACAGGCCCATCCCGACGTCCTCGCCCTCAAGACCGCGTTCGATCGGGTCAAGAACGACAAACAGCGCCTCAACACCGAATTGACCGAGGCGCGCAGGCGGCTCGAGAAAATTCCCGAAGACTTCGACCCTGACGAATATCAGCGACTGCTGGATGAAGAGGTCGAGCGCCAGAAGGACCCCAACTACAAGAAGACCGACGACGAGAAGCTGCAAGCAGCCCGCAACATGTACGAACAGCGCATCAAGACGCTGGAGACCAAGGCCGCCAACGATCTCAAGTCGAAGGACGAAATCCTCGCCAAGAAGGACAAGTTCATCAACGCCCTCCTGGTGGATGACGGCCTGACCCAGGCGTTGGTGGCTGCCGGTGTCGACAAGGCCTACCTCAAGGCGGCCAAGGCGATGCTGCGCGACAACGTCAAGGTCAAGAACGAGGGCGACAAGTATGAGGCCGTGGTCGAAACCGATCTTGGCGAGCAGGACATTCCGAAGTTCGTCATGAAATGGGTGCAGTCTGACGAGGGCAAGGCCTTCGTGACCAAGCCCTCGGGCGGCGGTGCCAATGGCAACGATTCACGCACTCTCGGCGACAACCCTTGGGACACCAAGGGCGGCAAGGTGAAGCCGAACCTCACCAAACAGCAAGAGCTGATCCGAACCAACCCGGAAAAGGCACGGCAGCTGGCACAAGCCGCTGGCGTGACCCCGGCCTGGTAAGCCCCAAGCCAACGGCAAGGCGAGCCGATTTTTTCCCTCAAGAATGAAAGGACAATCCGATGGCGGTTACTCGCCTTACCGATGTCATCTATGGGCCGTTGTTTCTGCCCACCGTGATCCAGCGCATCCAGACCCTGACCACGATCCGCACCTCGGGCATTGCGTCGTCCGACCCGCAAATTCAGACCTTTGCCAATGGTCCCGGCGACATCGTGCAGCTGCCGTTCTGGAACGACCTCACCGGACCGTCCAACGTCTCCAGTGACGATCCGGCGCAGAACGCGACCCCGAACAAGCTGAACCAGGGCCAGGACATCGCCCGCAAGATCCGCCGCAACTACGGTGTCTCGGCGGCCAATCTGGTGTCCGCACTTCTGGCGGAAGATCCGCTCGACGTGGTGGCGCAGCTGATCGCGGAATACTGGGTACGTGAGGAGCAGATCATCCTCGGCTACCAGCTGAACGGCGTGTTCGCATCGCCCTCGATGGCCGATCACGTCCTCCCAGTCGCCTCGGAAGATGCTGCAGGAAGCGGCGTGCTGCTCGATGCCGACGTCTCCTCGAACGCCCACGCACTGCTGGGCGATCAGGGCCAAAGCCTGGTCGCGGCGATGATGCACTCCCGCGTCTATTGGAATCTGCGTGCGCAGCGGGCGATCTACTTCAAGAAGGACCCGGTCACCGGGCTCGACTTCGAGTTCTGGGACGACAAGCGCATCATCGTCAACGACGCCTGCCCGCGCGTTCCCGGCACCACCAACGGCTACAAGTACTCCACGTATTTGTTTGCGCTCGGTGCGCTGGCCTATGCGGAGGCGACCGGTGGCGGTGGTCCGGCCATTCCGATCGAGTTCGACTCGGCACCCGCCGCCGGCAACGGCGAAGGCGTGCAGACCGTCTGGTATCGCAGGCACTGGGTGATGCACCCCCGCGGGGTCAAGTTCACCTCGGCCAGCATCGCCGGCGAAAGCGCCACCAACGATGAACTGGCCAATGGCGCCAACTGGTCGCGGGTCTACGACCCCAAACTGGTGCGCGTCGTCGCGGTGATCACCAACGGCTGAGGGCTGCCCGGCTAAGCCGGGCGCCCTTTCGGGTTCAACAAACAGGAGAAGTCTGATGGCTAGGAAAGCCAAGCCCCTCGATCCGCAGGCTCTGCATGAGCGTATCCGTGATGCCGAGCAGGCCTCGCGTGCCGCCGAATCCCTCGCCAACGCGCTGGGCGATCGCCAGATCCCGGACGGTGCAGTCGAGCGCTCCAAGGAGAAGGGCGATCAATTGAAGAAGCTGATGGAGTTGTCGGCGGTGGTCGACCGCGCCGGCACGCCGCCGCCGCTCGCCGGCGAGAGCGACGACGATAGCGACGAGGCCGAAACCGAAGAGCCGGAGCCGACCAAGGAAGAGCCGGTCAAGGAAAAGGCGGCCGAAAAGGCCCGCAAGTGACGAAAGCTGCCCGGTCTTGAACTGGGCAGGTTTCTTTTGAGAGGGCCGAGCATGGCGACCGACGAGGAACTGGCGCAATTCCACCTGCGCTTCAAGGCGATCACCGCCGATATGGCCGATGACGACGAGGTCAGGATGTACATCGACGATGCCCATCGCGTGGTCGATGACGACACCTCTTGGCGCGAGGCCGATCGTCCGATCGGCGTGCTGTATATGGCAGCCCATCTGGTGATGATGGCGCGTGCTGCCGACACCCAGGCCAAGCAGGGCGGCGTCCAGACCGGCGCGGTGACGTCCATCACGGTGGCCGATCGCACGGTGCAGTTCGACACTTCTTCCCAAGAGACGACCAGCGGCAGCGGTCTTTCGCAGACCATCTACGGTCAGCAGTACCTGATAATGCTGCGGCGCAATCCGGTCTTCATCATGAGGGCGTGATGCCGGGCTTCGATGATTATGCGCTGGTGCTGGAGAACGCGATCGACGGCTTCTACGGCGAGGACATCGAGCTTCGGCCCATGATCACCGGCAGCTATCTGTCGCAGCCGATCGCCGACTCTTCACGCGTGATCGTGCCGGCCAGGGGCGTTGTGGTCTCCAAGGGCGCCATGCTGCGGTCGGACTCCGGCTTCATCGCCAAGCGCCTTGAATCCGATCTGCTCTTGGAGGTGCAACCGAGCTATATGGCGGGCATTCGGGAGGGCGATCGGGTGCTGCTCAAGAAGACCGGTGGCCTGTTCGAGATCTCCTTCATCGAGCCTGCGCATTATGGCCGCCCGGTGCTGCACCTGCTCACGGTGAAAGACAACCCGTGAGCCTGATCCGCATGGTGTCGCGGATGTGTGCAGTTGCCGCCTTGATGGACCGCACCTTCGCCGAAAAACGGGTGTACGATTCCGACAACACCCCGCTGCTCGATGCGATTCAGAACGAGCGCAAGCCGTACATCACGGTCTTCACCGACAACGACACCACGGAAGGCATCTTCGGCCGCGACATCTATTGCGGCGATCACCGTATGTCGGTGGTGTTCGAGTTCGGCATCGCTAGCGCCGCAACGGTCAAGAACAAGGGTACCGTCCTCAACATTCCGCAGACCGATCAGGCGATGGAGGCCTTGGTCGACATTCTGGAAAGCCAGATTGTCGCTGCGGTCGTCTCCGATCCCACTTCGCCGTTCGGCGAGGTGTTCCGGCAGCTGGTCAACAAGATCATTCGCACTCCCTCGGTGCGCGGCGGCTCGCATGACCGTGGCACCCGCTGGGCGGCGCGGCAGTTGACGTTGATCTGTGACACCATTGCTGCTCCCGCGCCGGGCGTGGTGCTGGACGACGATCATCCGATCCGCCAGTTCATCGCCTTCGCACGCCGCGACGAGTTTGCCGCGCTCGGCATGAAGGAGGCGGCCGATCTGGTCGAGCGGGTCCTGAACGAGACCGCTTCGCCCGACTGGCGGCAGCAGCAGGCTTGGCTGGGCCTCACCGAGGCCGGCATTCGCGGCACCGGTGTTGCGCCGATGCCGGATGGCGACGAGGCGGGGCATCCCCTGACTTTGGCAGAGCCGGCGTTCGATGCCGACCTGACCTTCTTTCCGCCGCTTGAGCCGGACGATGGTTAAATGGCCATCAACGTCAGGATCGACAGCGCCGACCTCGTCAAGTTCATGCAGAACACCGAGAAGGCGCCGCAAAACATCAAGGGCATAGCTGCCAGGGCCTTGAACAAGCTCGGCGATCAGCTTCTGGATGACGTGGTCGAGGTGGTCGCGGCACAGACCGGCATGGACGATCGGGTGCTGCGCCGGGACATCGTGGTCACCAGAGCCTCTCCCGGCAACCTGTATTACTCAATCGACGCATCGGCCGCGCTGATCGAGGCGCCGGCCACGCGACCGATGCCGGGCGCCAGACGGTTCAACCGCCGTCCCGACGATTACTTTCACGCCGAGGAATTGGTCAACATCGTCACGATGGGCGACGAGGAGGTCTGCAAGATCTGCGAGGCCTTGGAGGAGGGCGGTCCCTACAAGATCGAGGAAGCACGGACCTTGCTTCCGGCCCATCCGCACTGCCGCTGCGTGGTGCAGCCCTATCGCTCACGGCGGGAATTGCCGGTGGCATTTCGGAAGGGCCAGAGCGGTGAGCTCGCCAGCGTGACCTTGGAGCGGCTGAGGGAACGGCTCCGAAACGAGATCAAGTTCAGCTTGCGGGTGTTGTGACATGGCCGCCAATGATGCCATCGACAAGATGATGGCCGAAATTGCCTCGCTGCGTCGCATCGTCGGCAACATGATCCGCCCGGCCACCGTGTATGAGGTCAAGGGCGATAAGATGCGTATGGTGCTGGGCCAGGACAAGAACGGGCAGGATGTGCTCGGGCCATGGCTCGACACCATCAACCACCGCGGCGGCGCGCGTGAACGGCGCTTCTACAAGAAGGGCCAGAACCTGACGCTGTTCTGCCCCAACGGCGACATGAGCCAGGCGATCGTCGCGCCGTTTGCCCCGAACAAGAATTTCGAGCATCCGGACCACGCCAACAAGTCGGGGCAGAACGAGGAGACCTATCAGCAGGACACCATCCGCTCCAAGACCAAGCCGGATGCGCAGGAGTTCTGGATCGCGCCGGAATCGACCGACGACGATGAGCAGCAAAGCGGATCGGCCTCGACTTCGCAGCAGAAAAAGAAAAAGCAGTTCGATCCGGACAAGGATGCCTTGGTGCTGGTGCGCACCGGCGAAATCCAGAAGGACGATGATTCCGAGGAGCAGGGCTCCCAGGCTGCGCAGCAGAAGTATCAGTCCAAGCCGAAGGGCATGTACCACGTCCGGGTCAAGAAGAAGGGCGGCCAGCTCTCCGAGGACAAGCCGCAGGAAGGCCACATCCTGTTCGAGGCCTCCGACCAGATCACCTTCAAGGTCGGCAATTCGACCATCACCATGCTCGGCAACAAGATCACCCTGACGTCCGACGAGATCGTCACCGACGGCAAGACCCTGCTCGGCGACCCGGAAGCCGACAGGCCGATCTCGGGCAAGGGCACCAAGGATACCGGCGGCTACCAGGATCAAGGTCCCGTGTCGAAGAACGTCTACATCAAATTCGGGGAATAGCTGATGAGCATGAAAACCCAGCTCTACTTACGCTTCGCAGCCCGCATCAACATGGTCTTGAGGCCGCTCGGGTTGTTGCTCATGGCGACGTTCGAGGGTGATCCGCCGGAGCCGGTGGAAGTCGTCACGCTGCATCTGCGGCGCCTGTATCGTTACTAGGGCGTGTACTCATGAACCCCTTGCGTCTGCTTTGAGGCACAAACCGGAACACATTTGCTCGGTCTGAACCTTACCGCTTTTGACCCCGTTGCGGACCTCGGCAATCCGCTACTGCACGTCGCCGCGCGGCAGCGGTCGCCTTCGGTATTCGACAAGATGCGAAGAACTCAATGTTGCGAGATATTCAGCGCTCCGTACGTCAGATTGCGCATCGCCGTGAAGTAATCGCTGACCTTTTCTGGTGCGACCTGGATCATCTGTACAGCGATCACCTTCTGCGCCGGATCAACCCAGAACTCCGTCCCCCAAACTCCACTCCAGCCAAAACTGCCGACTGACCCGCCGGGACTACTAAGGCTCGATGTTCGACTGGTGCGAATGGCAAAGCCGAGGCCAAACGTTGTCCCATGGTCTGGGCCGACACTGCGGCCCACAAAGCTAACATCGTATGGTAGCGCGTCGGCGGTCATCAGCTTCACTGTCTCAGGCGCGAGTATCCTAACTCCGTCGAGCTCACCGCCATTGAGCAACATTTGGCAGAAGCGCAAGTAGTCAAGAGCCGTCGAGGCAAGTCCGCCGCCACCTGAAACGAGCTTGCGCGGCCTTGTGATGTCAAATTGAGGAGGACGCGTCGTTGGTGCCTCGACCACGCGGCCGAGCTTTTCGCTCGGTACATAGAAGCCGGTGTCAACCATCCCGAGGGGCTTGAAAATGCGGCTCTGCAGGAATTGATCAAACTGCTGGCCGGAAGCAACTTCGACAACCCTCGCCAGAACATCTACGCCCCAGCTGTATTCCCAGACCTCACCCGGTTGGTGTGCCAGCGGCAAGCTCGAAAGACTTGTCACAAACTCGGCGAGGGAATTGTCCGGCTCGAAAGCGGCCTTAGCGTAGAGCCTGTTGATCGGCTCATCTACAAATTGCGGCGGATAGACCAAGCCGGAAGTATGACGAAGCAGGTCGCGCACGGTCATTGGTCGCTTCGGCGGTTCTAGCGCAATGTCGATCTTCCCTGACGCCGGGTTAGGCTTCGCGGTCGCGACTTGCATGGTCTTCAGCTCGGGCAGGTATTTCGCGACCGGAGCATCGAGATCGAGCTTGCCGTCGTCTACCAGCATCATGGCTGCAACACTGGTGATCGGCTTGGTCATCGACGCGATCCAGAAGATCGAGTCGGTCGTCATGGGAATGGTCTTGGCGCGATCTTGGAAGCCAATGGGTTGAAGATAAGCAAGCTTGCCCTCTTTAGCTATGGCGATGACTGCGCCCGACAGGTCCTCGCCCGAAGGGTCGACCGCATCAATCCGTTCCTGGTACCAAGAGGTAATTTGCGAAAATCCCCCTATCGAAAAGTTCTTGATCGCAGGATCGATAGGTGTCGAGAGCGCGACGGTCAAAAGAACACATCCGATTGCACTGAAGAATGCCAGGGCCTTTGTCAGGGAGTGTTGCATATGCGTCATGGCGTGCTCCCGCGAAGATAAAGTGGCTCGCTCTGCGTGCGCTTGTGGCACGTTCAGCATATCGATTTGAATGAGGTTTGCTACTGTCGTTACGGTGCGCAATGTCGCTTATTGGCCCATCAGCGAAGTGGTGGCACCTGTAATAGAGGTCCGCTTAGCGGGGCATTAGCGGACCAGATTTGCTCGCGCTGAGTTTTTCGCATTTTGACCCATAGGCGACTTTTCGGCTTCTCAGCGAATGTCCGCAGTCGGGGCGCTTGCATGAAGGCACGTATCCCGGCAATCCAAAAGTCACTCCGGAATTCCTGCTTTGCCAAGGCCATCGGCTAGCTTGGCGAGATCCTCAGGTCGGCGAAACGGAGTTAGATTTCTGAGGTTTGAGAGGCGCAAATCGGGATCACATTCGAGGACTTTGGCAATTGTCCTCCTTGCTTGTTCAGCCCGACCAGCCAGCGCACTACTGGCGGCGAAGTTGCACATGGATAACAGAAAGTTTGGATGCTCGCGCACTGATTTTTCTGCCCACAACAAAGCGGCACCATAATCGCCAGCAAGAAAATGAGCATATGCCATCGCACCCTGCATACCGAACATCGCCGGATCAATCGGGCTCTGGCGCATAGCATAAGCAGCGTGCTCCAACGCGACATCTGGCTCGCCTCTCCAGATTCTCAACCAAGCGCTGAGGTTCCATGCTTGTGCTTGGTTACGATTGACTGCGAGGGCCCGGTCCATCACATCAGCGGCATCGTCGAATTCATGGGCCATATAGGCAAGAGCATATCCGCCCATGCACAGCGCTGTGGCGTCACTTCTGTCTAGACGGGCCGCTTTCCTTGCCAGCCGCGCAGCTTCTGAACACTCATTTTCAGGATCGAGCATCCAGCCATTTGCCTTGCGCCGGACATAGCACCACGCGGCCATGCCATACGCAGAAGCCAAACCAGGATCAAGCTCTGTCGCTTTGTAAAACAGTTGAAGCGCTTCGTTATCGGCCTCTCTGGTCCACCGATGGACCCTCGCCAGACCACGCATGTAATAATCGTATGCATTTAGGTTTTCGGGCGGCTTCCGCCTGACCCTTTTAATCTCGGCGCGCTGAAGGTTCGGTGCTATTGCATTTACGACACTGGCAGTCACTTGGTCCTGGAGATCAAACATATTTTCCAGCGCGCCATCAAAACGGTCAGCCCATAGATGTACTCCAGATCCGGCATCGATCAATTGACCGGCGATTCGAATTCGGTTGTCGGCCTTCCGGACGCTACCTTCCAGTACGTACTGGACTCCTAGCTCGCGGCCGACTTGCTTCGCGTCAACGGGGCGGCCCTTGTAGGTAAAGCTTGAACTACGTGAGATCACAAACAGCCAGCGAAAGCGCGGCAGCGCCATCGTGATATCCTCCACGATGCCGTCAGCGAAGTACTCCTGCTCGGGATCTGCGCTGAGGTTCTGGAACGGCACCACGGCAATTGATGGTTTATCCGGGCGGGTTAGCATCGGTCTTTGTCTTGCTGCCGCAACGCGATCCATAACTTTAAAAACACGGACTGGCCGCGCAATATTCTTAAGGTGCTGCTCGCCCAAGTCGACGAACTCGACCGTGATTTTTCCCACAACCTGATCGTAGGCTGACGACGATATAAAGATAGCGCCTGGTTCCGCGATGCTCTCAAGCCTTGCCGCAATATTCACGCCGTCGCCAAAAATGTCATGCGGTCCGACAATCACGTCGCCAATATTGATGCCGACTCGGAGACGAAGACGCGTGTCTTCAGCGTCTCCGATTGTAAGTTTATGAATACGGGTCTGAAATAGTATCGCAGCGCGAACCGCCTCGACCGCACTCGAAAACTCCGCCAAGAACCCGTCCCCGGTGTTCTTGACGATGCGGCCGCCGTGTTCGGCAATCGCAGGCGTGACAGTGTCTTCAAGGAGCGCTGTCAGCTTTGCATGCGTAGCCTCTTCGTCATAGTGCATGAGCCGCGAATAGCCAGCCACATCGGCGGCCAATATCGCCGTCAGCCTGCGCTCGACCCGAACTGGCCGCTCATGCACCATGGCCCGCAATCCAACTCAGCACACTGTACGACGGATTAAAGAGGGTGCCAAACGCGTTTTGACGGGGGTAGCCATCCAAGCTGATGTCGGCACATGGCCCAAAGCGGCAGTCCCGGATGTCTGCTCTCGCGCCGCTGTTGGGGGCTAAGCGGACATCACCCCCGCTCTAGATTTATGAGTACACGCCCTAGCTAGTGAGGAGCACGACCATGGTGCAAAGGAAACCGGTCAACGAGTATCATGTCTACGATGACAGCTTGAAGCGGATCGCGGGCGTCGACATCATCGAGCGGGATGGGGCGCGCGTGGTGCGCTTATCCGCCGGGCAGGCTGCTTACCTGATCGACCAGGGCACCATCGGCGTGACGCCGAAGGCGCAACTGTCGGCCGCCGCAAGCAGCCTGATCAAGCAATTCCACGGTGCGAAGGCTTGAGCCTTGGCCAAGGTCGGCGAACTGTACGATCCGCGCTATGAGGCGTGGCCGGAACTGCGGCAGGAGACGCGCGTCCTGGCGCCGGTGCGCGTCGGCATCGATCGCTCGACCGGCAGGATGATCGTCGGCTGGAAGCACGTCCGGCAGAGCATGGCGATGATCTTCATGACCCGCTTTCACGAGCGGGTACTGCGGCGCTGGGTCGGCTCATTCGTCCCGCATCTACTCGGCGAGAACGCGGTGGAGCGGACCATCACCCGTTTCTATTGGGCGATCGCCGCCTCGATCGACTTGTGGGAGCCGAACTATTCGATCACCCGCATCAGGGTCTCAAAGCGCGCCGACGGCTCGGAATTGACCTCGTCCGACGAGCTTCGGACCGGCCAACTCCAGACCCGGAACGAAGGTATCTACAAGCCGCGCGGTCACTTAGGTGATCCGACCCCGGAGACCCGTCAGCCTTTCGGGCTGGTCCGCTCGGCCAGCGGCGGGTGGGAGCAAGCCTAAATGACGGCGCGCTATTCGGTCATTGACCTGTCGCAGCTCGGCACGATGTCCGTGCTCGAGACCATCGACACCGAGGCCATCATCGCCTCGCGCATGGCCCGCTTCAAGCAGGTGTGGGCCGAGAACGACCCGCCGGCTGCGGCGCAGTACGATGTCGGCGACCTCGAATTCGATCCGATCAAGATCAATCAGGAGAACTCGACCTATTTCGAGTTGATGCTGCGCGACCGCGTCAATCAGGCGGCGCGCGCCACCACGCTGGCGTTCGCCACCGGCACCGACCTCGATGCCGTCGCCTCGCGCTATCCCGGCGGGGTGCCGCGGCTCACAGGCGAGGACGACGACCGCTACCGGCATCGCATCTGGGCGTCCCCGAATCCGCTCTCGCCCCATGGCGTTGCCGAGAGCTACGAGTTCTGGGCCTTGAGCGCACTGAACGGCGCCTTGCGCGATGCGACCGTGGTCAAGATCAGGCCATCGCTCGCCGAAGATCCGGTCGTCGTCGTCACCTGCATGCTGGAGGGCGACAATCCGGTGCCGTCCACGGCGCAGCTTTTGCAAATCCGCAGCTACATCATCGACGAGAAACGGGCAGGGACCACCGACGTGATCTCGATCCGTGGGCCGATCATGCGCGACATCGCCTATCGCATTGGGCTGTATCTGTATCCGGGGCCGGATGCACCGACCATCGTCGCTGCGGTCAAGAACAGCCTGAACGCGCTGGCTGAAAATCTGCGCTGGCTCGGCGAGGACCATACCTTGATGCAGATCAACAAGGCGATTGCGCTCACCGGCGTGCATAGCGCGGTGATCGAGTCCCCAACCGAGGACGTCAGGGTCGATCCGACCGGACTAGTGCGGGTGACCTCAGTCGACGTCGAATATCGGGGCCGGCGTGAGTGATGGCTTTGGGGCGCAGCTGCTCTATCGGGCGGCCACCGGCTTTGAGCGCGCCATGGCGGATGCCGATGCCGAGCGATTGCTCGCCGTCAACGCCGAACTGATCATCGAGAACTGGGACCCGTACCTCGTTCAGACCAAGAACCTGCCCTTCCTTGCTTACGCCATGGGCGTGACGCTGTGGGAAGATGACTGTTGGAGCGAGGGGCAGAAGCGGGAATGGGTCGCCAACCAGTGGCTGTTCAAGAGCCTGCGCGGCACCGTCAGCGGCATCCGCATGGCGCTCGATGCTTCGAACTATGTGCTCGACCAGCACGTGACGCCGCCGCAGGGATTCTATGCCTCGCCGGACCTGACGCCGGCGCAGTGGAACGCCTGGATCAAGCAGATGCCGGAACTGCGGCTGACTTACGCGCAGCGCGAGGGCACGCGGGGGCTGGACGAATTCTTCCTCGATTGGGGATTTGCTGACCAGGACGCCTGTTCGATCGACGATGGCTTTGCGCTCCGCGGCCGCTATGCGGTGCTGCGGCATCTGGGAGTAGACACCCCGCTCGCGTTCGTCGATTACCGGCCCGGCTTCAAGGATGCAGAGGCGGTCGATTACGAGCGGCTGTCGACCGCAGGCAAGTCCTCGCTCGGCCTGATCGTCGAGGAAGATTATTCCGATGACGATCGTTACGTCTGTTTCGAAGAGGTCACGCCAGATCTGTACACGCTGCGCCTCGATCGCAGCTACAGCGTCGATGCTTCAGAGGTGACGCTGACCATCGTGACGCCGAGCCAGGAGCCGATCACGCCGAGCTACGAGATCAACTCTGATGTCGGCAGTGGCAACGGGATGGTGTTCACCGAGGATTATTCCGACGATCGCTATGCCGACCAGCCGGATGGCGGCGACAAGTTGCTCGCGCAGCGCATCTATCTGCTCGATCCTGCTGTTGCGGCGCCGATGACCATGGGCATCAGCTTCTCCGACGCCACCCGCGTCGGGATGCCGTCCTATACCGCCGAACTCATGGTCGATCTCTTCACCAGCGAACCGTTGCCGGCGCAGTTCATCGAGGAGACCGAGGCTGGTGAGGGCTTCGCCATCGACGAGGACCCCACGCATATCGATCGAGCGCTGCGCGCCATCAACGCCGGCAAGGCCTTGCGCGACACCGCGCTGGTGACGTTTGCCGTCAAACGACCGGTCGCCATGGGTGACTATCTCGCCGACACGACCGCGGCCACCGATTGGGTTGCGGATATACTGTAGGAGAACGCTGTGGAGAAACGAGTCCTTATCGACACGTGGCAGAAGGTCGTCCGCGATGACTTTCTGAAGTTCGGCACCTTTCCGCGTGACAGCTTCGACACGATCGTC
Source organism: Bradyrhizobium sp. Leo114 (assembly GCF_055229415.2). Lineage (NCBI taxonomy): Bacteria > Pseudomonadati > Pseudomonadota > Alphaproteobacteria > Hyphomicrobiales > Nitrobacteraceae > Bradyrhizobium > Bradyrhizobium sp. Leo114. Next base: position 91,658 of record NZ_JBUYEN020000010.1, read on the forward strand.
GGCAAGCTCCTGATCCCCGATCGCGCCTTTGAAGGCTTCAACGTTGTCCAGTCGGGTCCGGCCGAGGTTACGGTCGGCTCTGGCCATCTGTTCAACAATGGCGCGGTGTACTTCAATGACACCGAAGGCGGGACCACGATCGACCTCTTGTCGCGTCTGCCTGCGGTCACCCGCCGCATCGTCGCCATCACGGTGTGGGGCCAGGAGATCGACTCCAAACTGGAGCCGCGCACCTTCCTGACCGATGCCGAGACCCGCGCCACGGTCGCTCGCGCGACTGCAACCGAGCACTGGCGCTGGGCCAACATCGGGCCAGTGAGCGGCGTCGAAGGGCCAGACCCACAGCCGCCGGCGGTCTCGGCTGACGTGGTGACGGTGGCCTATGTGACGCTGTCGACCACCGGCATCGAGTCCATCATTCGGGCCGATGAGAACCTGACGCCGACCTTGCGCCAGGCCGACAACCGGCTCAACGAGTATGACATCTGGCGCAAGGTCATCGGCACGCTGGTCGACACCCTTCGCTCGGATCTCTTGGCAGTGGCTGCCAAGCTATTCGGGCTGGCGCCCTGGGAATTCGTTCGCGCGGTGACCGCCGACGTTGCCCGCATCAAGGACAAGATCAGGCTGCCGTCGACCTATACCGCATGGGCGGCCGACCATTTCCTGACCACGGACTATTCCGACACTGCGCATCCGGACTGGCTGGCTTCGATCGAGGAAGGCGTGCGCTTCCCGGCGGCGGCTGGCTTCGACGCGCAGCTTGGCCTGCTGAATCCGCTCGATTCGTTGGTGACCAACACCAACAACGTGATCCTGCCGGCCTGGGACCCGGCGATCCGCATTTCCAACGTCGGCTTCGACGACGAATGCGCGATCGCGCAATACAACTACCAGACCGTCGACATGGTGCAGAAGATGATGGCGCGGCAGGTGACGCGCTACGGCACCCCGTTCACGGTCTGCTCCAACAGCCAGTTTTGGCAGACCGGCACCTTTGACTACGCCAACTGGACCTTCAACCGTGGTGGCGAGGTGTTCCAGGTCGAGGGCGCGGTGACGCTGGACGTCATCGGGACCGCGTGGGGCGGCTTTGCCCATAACGTCGTTCGCCTGCAACAGGTCTGGCAGGACACGGTGATGGAGCCGTATTGGGACCGCGTGGTCACCAACTATTCCGTCAACGGCGCGGTGATCGCCGAGACCTTCCCCAATTCGCAGGATGGCTGGCTGTGCCAGATCAACCTGTTCTTCTCGCGCGTGGCGGCCACCGGCGACGTCACGGTGCTGATCTGCCAGTTGACCAACGAGAGCCCGGACCCGAGCAAGATCATTGCGCGCTCCACCTTGCCGGCCGGCAGCTTGAGGACCGCCACCGGCGCCAATCCGGTCGGGACCACGTTCCGGTTCCAGCCGACCTTTCTCGGCAAGGGCCGCTACGGCATTATCGTCATGACCGCCGGCAACCATTATGTGTGGCGGCTGAAGAACACCAACTACATCGCCGGCACGTTCTTCTATTCGACCGACGGCCACTGGTTTCAGGGCGACCTGACCGAAGACCTCGCTTTCGAGGCCTACTTCTGCAAGTTCCGCTCCAACCTCACCAAGGTGCAGCTCAACCCGGTGCAGCTGCAGAACGGCATCGCGGCGATCGACATCAATGCCGACACCATCGTGCCAGACGGCACCAGCCTCTGGTATGAGGTGCAGAAGGATGGAGTATGGACCGCGCTCACCGGCGAGGGGCAGGCTGCCTCGCTGTTTGCTGGCTTGCCGCCGCTGCTGCCATTCCGGGCCTGCTTCCAGGGTTCGGACTCGACCCAGCCCGCACTCGGCGTCTCCTCCAACTCGCGCGTCACCACCTGGCGCCCGCGCTCGGACTTCCGTCACATCTCGGCGGTGCGTGGTCCGATGTCCACGATCAACAAGATCACGCTCGACGTGCGGCTGGAGTCCTGGCGCGATGCGGCCGACTATGTCGCAGCCTCGAACTTCTCCAGCAACAACCACCATCACTTCCGGTGCTTTCTGCTGCATGGCAACAACTACGCGACCATGCGGCCGGCCGACGTGGCCACCGCGGAGGTGGCGCCGGACGATCCCAACGCCGTGATCTTCCATCTAACGTACTACGGGATGGGAAACCTCACGTCCTATCGCTTCCGGATGGAGGGCACCACCGACAACGTCCTGACGACCTATCACGTCGCCGAGCGGCTCGACGTGGCGTTCGTCTATTCCGGTTCATAATCAGCAATCGCTCATCAGGAGCACAGCAATGGCAGATTTTGTCGACGACAAATACTACAGGGTCGAGCTTTTGCGAGCGGTCGACTTCGGCGGGACCATCTTCCGTCCCGAGATGTCGGTCACCGTGATGCGCGGTGGTGTCATCAATCTATTGATGCAGGACCCGAAGAACAAAGGCGCGTTCGGCACGACCACCGAGGTCAAGGACTATGGCGCAGAAGGCGCTCAGTGAGCAGTTTGCCTTTGGTCGGGACACCCCGATCATCGGCAACTTGACCAAGCTGGTGGCGGCGATCGACGCGAGGTTCGCGGCGCTCGAGCAGATGGAAGAGAAGGTCAATGCCACGCTTGACGGCGTTGTCAGCCTGGCATTGCAGCGGCTGAACGAGACCTTCACGCCACTGATCGTCGAGGCGCAGCAGCGGCTGGAGCAGTTCGGGGCCGCCTTTGGGGCGACTTCGCAGTCCACTCTCGACGTGTCGCTGGGCGTCAAGACGCTCGTGATCGATGAAGATCGTCGGGTCGGCTTCATCTATTCCGACTATGTGGCCTTGCGCGCGATCGAGAACGACGCGATCAGCATGCTGGCTCATGTCACAGATTACCAGCGCGACTCCGGCGAGTTGTCGGTCGATGTTGTGCAAATCCCGGAAAACGCTGGCGCCTCCTACACCGGATGGAAGGTCAACATCTCGGCAGCGCCCGACCTTGCGCACGCCGGCCGCACCGACAACCCGCACCATACCACGGCCGAACAGGTGGGCGCCTACACCACCACCCAGACCGATGCCGTGGTGGCCAATGCCATGGCCAGCGCGCAGGACGCGATCAACAACTACATCAACGGCCTCGGCTTCATGCGCCAGTCGCTCAACCTGAGCGATCTGGTCGACAAGGCGGCGGCGCGCGCCAATCTTGGTGCGCAAGTGGCCGGCAACTATCAGGCAGCGCTCGGTTATACGCCGGTGAACAAGGCCGGCGACACCATGTCCGGCAGCCTCACGGTCAACGGCGATCTCGCTTCGCGCCGTGCCGGCTCACCGGGCACCGGCATCTTGTATCTGGGCAACTCCGGGGCGCGCTATCTACATTTTGACGGCGCCAACTACAGTCTCCCCGGTGCTCACGTCTACTCGGCCGCCGGGCGGTTGTTGGGCACCGGCTCTGATGCCGGCCTCGTCATCAATGGACGCCTGGCCTATGCCGCCGACACTTCCGTCAACGCCAACGGCATGAGCGAGCCTTACGGCGGCGCGGTGATGACCGGCTTCGGTTGGGTCAGCGGCGTCGCGACGCAAGCACGCTTCCGTTACATGCAGCTTCAGAATCTGGCCGGCGGCTGGTGGACGATTGGATACGCATGACGACAATCATCAATCACGGCTCATGGGAACGCTACGTCCCTGACGAGTTTCCGTCGGGCGCTCCGGCGAGCACAATGTTCTGCAAGAGAGCCGATGACGGGATGGACTGGTACGCCTACACGCACCCGCCGGCCACAAACTTCGCGCCGACGTCCGTCAAGGCGACGGTCTACGACAACAGGCTCGTCGCCGTGGTCCGCGATGTGTCGCTGCTGTTTCCCCAAGGGGCGACCGTCATCGAGATCACCGACGACACCGCGACGGAAGACGTGCTGGCGGTCTATGGCGGGCAGATTTACGACCCGGTGGCCAACACGTTGTCACCACCGCCGCCGCAGGAGCCGGCGCCATTCACCAATCGCAGGCCGACGATCGTGGCGGCGGCTTTCAACATCCATGTCGCGGATTTTGACATCCCATCGATCGACGGCCTGTTCAACATCGCCGCCGCCGTCTACCTCGACGTCGGCAGCTACATGGTGTTCTTCGTCCAGCCGCAGCCCGATGCGGCCTATTACGCCGTCATCACCGGCGATGCGCCGGCCGCGCGATTGAGCGATCAGGCGCCCGAATACTTCACCATCGAAACCAAAGACGGACCGGGCGGCAACCCGATCGATCCGGCCATCCTGTCTGTCCAGATCATGAGGATCGACCAATGACGGAGCCGACTATGGGAAGACTCGTGTGTTTTTTGAATGCGCTTGGCGAGGATCGTGTGCGGGTGATCACCACCATGCCGGGCACTGCTCCCTATCTCATTCGCAACATCTTGAGCGACGGCAAGCCGTACTGGTACTGGGAGACGATCCCGCTCGGCACGGTGGTGGGTGCCGACTTCTCCAATGCGCCGCTCGGCACGGCGAACATCCAGGTCAACCAGCAGAACATCAACGCGATTACGGTAAAGCCCGAGGACGTGCTGATCTACGATCCCCCTTTGGGGTCCACGGCGCCGTCCGTCGCCTGATCGCGTGGCTTCGAGGCCTGACATGGGCAGCATTGCAACGCTCACGCAAACGCTCGAAGTCTCCGATGTCGGCGACATCGTGATCACGACCATCGAGCAGGACGCTGACGCCGGGGACTATGTCCGGGAAATCCGCGTGTTCGGGACCGCCACGACCGGCAACCCGCCGTCGCTGGTAACGCTGCGCCTTCGCTCGACGACCCGCCAGTCGTTGGAAGTGACGGCGCCGGCGAGCGAGTTCTGATCCAACACCCACATACTTTCCACACAAGGAGACCATCACGATGGGAGATCCAGTCTTTGGCGTCGTCATCCGGCCGGTTGACGAAGAAAGCAGGCCGATCATCGGCGCCGACCTGTCCACGATCGGCATTATCGGGCCGGCCGCGGACGCGGATGCCTCGGTGTACCCCCTCGACACCCCGGTGCTGGTCTACAGCAACGACACCACCAAGACCAAGAAGCTCGGCACCAAGGGCTATCTTGCAGACGGCATCACCGGCATCAATGACCAGCTTGGCGAGATGCAGTTCGCCGCCCGCGTGGTGGTGGTGCGCACCGCGGACGGCGTCGATGTCGATCCTGCCATCAAGCTGCAGAAGACCATCAACAACATCGTCGGCTCCTCGCTGGACAATACCGGCATTCATGCCTTCCTGAAGTCGGTCGGCATGCTGGGGCTGACGCCGAGGCTGATCTGCGCGCCGGGCTACACCGGCCAGTTGGCCAACTCGGTCAATACGCTCGAACTCGAGAGCGGTGGCGAGGGCTATGTTGAGGGCCAGGTCTATCCGCTCACCTTCTCGGGTGGCGGGGTCAATGCCGTGCAGGCGGTTGCAACTGCGACCGGGCAGGCTGATGGCACGCTCGGGGAGGTGATCCTGAGCCAGCCGGGCGCGTGGTATTCGACGCCGCCCGATGTGGTTGCGCCCTCGGCCGGCAAGCGCGTCACCGCGGTAGAGGTTGAGGGTGCCGGCTCGGGCTATGCGGTCAACGACATTGTCACGCTGCCGGGTGGCGTGTCGGTGGCGGTGACGACCGTTGATAATGCCGGTGCCATCACCGCGGCGGTCCTCGCGAGCCCCGGCCTGATCGCTGCGGACGCGGCGGCGCCGGCAAACCCGGTGGGGGACGTCTCCAGCACCGGCTCCGGCCATGGAGCGACGTTCGAACTGACCTGGACCGCTTATGAGGCTGCAACCTTTACCGCGACGGTCGCACAGGGCGCCAATCCGGTGTGCGCGGCGCTCAATTCGGTGCTTGATCAGCTGCTTGGCCACGCGGTGGTCGAGTCCAAGGGCAGCTCGCAGGCTGACGACGAGAACTGGCGCGAGACCATCTCTTCAAAGCGTCTGATCCCGATCTCGGGCGGTTGCAAGGTGCTCGATCCTGTGACTTCGGATGTGGTGTACCGCCCCTTGGCGCCGCGCATCATCGGGGTTGGGGTGCGGCGCGATCAGGAAAAGGGCGCACCGTTCCACTCCTGGGCCAACCAGCCGATCCAGGGTGTCGTCGGACCGGCCCGCGACATTACCTATGCGCTCACCGACGACGCCAATGAGGCGCAACAGCTGCTCAAGAACAACATCGGCGTCATGGTGCGTGGTGAACTCGGCAACGAGTTTGCGATCGCCTCGGGCGGTTTCATCTTCATCGGCACCGACAATGCCGGCGAGGACGAGTTGTGGCGGTTCTACAACATGGTTCGCGGCCGCGATTACATCCACCTCTCGCTGCTGCGTTCGATGCGGTACTACCTCGGCCGCTTCAACATCACGATCCAGACCGTGCAGGCGGTCATGAACGGCATGAAGATGCTGCTGCGTGACCTCGCTGCCGATGGCCACATTCTCGGCTACACGGTCAACTTCTCCGCCGCCAAGAACTCGTCCGACGAGATTCGCATGGGCCATCTCACCGTCGGCTTCAAGGCGGAGGAGGCGGCGCCCTTGCGCAAATTGACGATCGAGTCCGCGCGCTACCGTGAGGCGGTGGACGCGATGATCGCCGAGCTTGCCGCCCAGATGCAGCTGCAGGGCTAATTCGCCGCCGTAGCGCCTCACATCTTTCCAAGGAGAACAGCCCATGTATGTCTACACGATGGAGAGCGTCAATCTGGTCTGCGGTGACAACGACGCCGGTCAGAACCAGCCGGGCACCGCGACCTTTCTCACCTTGCGGCAACTCAAATTGCCGAACCTGGAGGAGAACTATGTCGAGCACGTCGCCGGCGGCGCGATCGCGGCGATCGAGGTGTTCACCCACATCAACCGCCTGGAAGCGACCTTCACGCTGGCCGGCTGGCAGCCGCGCGTGATGGGGCTATTGGCTCGCGGCAACGCCTCGCGTCAGGCCCAGCGCTATACCGCTCATGGCGTGATTCGCGAGCAGCGCACCGGCAAGCCGATGAAGGCGACGGGAATTCTGTGGGGGCGGCTCGGCGCCGTGAACCCGACCGCGTTCCGCCGCGGCGACCTGATGGAGCACGAGTTCTCCATCAAGGGCATCACCCACTATGAGTTGTGGATGGAGGAGAACGCATCGGCGGACGGCTCGCAGAGTTCTGTCACCCAGCTGTACTACTGGGATTTCTTCGAGAACGTGCTGATCGTCGACGGCTACAACGTGTTTGCCCAGGAGAACGCGATGATGGGCATCACCACTGATCTGACGGGTCAGGCCGAAGCCGGTTAATGAGCGTGATCGACCGGACGGGCGGGCGCAGGATTTTCCTGCTGCTGCCCTTCAAGCATGAGGGCAACTGGATCAGGTCGATCTATCTGCGCCCGATGGCGTGGGATCATACCCTGAAATGGCAGGATGGCGATTACGCCAGCGCGATGGATTTGCTGTTCGACATTGTCGAGCAGCCGGCTGAGGTCGTCAGACAAATCCGCTACCCAGATGTCGACCGGGTGATGAACCAGTTCTTCGAGATGCTGCCGCCGGACATCCGCGACCAGATCGCCGCCGGCCAGATCCCGCAGAAGGTGGTGCCGCTTCAGCACGATCCGGAAGAGTCGACGGCACCCGATCCAGAACTCGAGCCCGAGTTGCCGTTTGACGAGCCCTACGATCCGTACCGGATGCCGACCAAGGAGGAGATCGAGGCGGACATGAAGGCGCATCCGGTGCCGCCTGAATTGCAGCAGCCGTTCCCGCCAAAGCAATCGGACAGTCAAGGCAGTGGTCTCGGCTTTGAGGTCAACTGATGGCGAACGACGAATATAAGATCGTCCTGCAGGGCGAGGACCGCACCGCCCCCGCCTTCAAGTCGGCGGCGAAGAACGCGGCCGACCTGAACAAGGTGCTCCGGACCGGAGCTGCGGCTCAGGGCAAATACGGGCTCGATTTTCCGACGATTGCCGAGATGGAGCGCCGCGCGGCAACAACGCGTAGACAGGCGCGCGAGCAGGAGGCCCTGAACCGCACGGTGGATCGCGGCTCGACGTCGCTGCGCGGCATGGCCTCGCGCTACACCGCGCTCGGGTTCGCTGCGCACTCGGCCTATCAGGGCGTGATGGAGTTCGCCAAGAACGAGGAGCAGCTGCGCGTCCTGCAGGCGCGGACCGGCGCCGTGGCTACCGATGTGGCCAGACTGAGGGCAACGATGCGCGACGCCTCGCAGCAGTTCGGTGTGCCGCAAGAGCAGGTTGGTAAGACCTTCGAAGCGATCCGCGACGCCGGCTATATGAGCGAGGAGCAGGCGCGGGCGCTGGCCCCGGCCGTCACCTCAATGGCCCGGCAGTTCGGCGTGGCCGGCGATGCGCTGGGCAAGAGCCTCGGCGAGTTCATGCAGGGGCTTAAGATTGCGCCGGATCAGGGCGAGCAGGCGCTGAACATCATCGGCCGCGCCGCCAAGGAATTGCGGCTCGATCTCGATCAGCTTGGCCGCTCGGCGCCCGAACTCGGTCACCAGATGGCCGACCTTGGCGTTACCGGGACGGAGGGCTTGAGCAAGATCCTGTCCACGATCGGCCTGTTGCGGGAGAAGGGCTTTGGCGACACCGCGCAGGCGGCGCGGACGCTGGTGCGGTCCATGCAGGAGATTCATCGCGGCGGCGGCGTCGCCGGGGCGCTTGGTCTGGACGAAGAACAATGGTCCGGCATGATGAACCGCAACATCGCGGCCGGCGGCAACTTCTTCGATTTCTACATCTCGCGCATTGCTGAGGCGCGCAAGCGCGGCACGGAATGGGGCAAGCTGTTCTCCGATCCGCAGCAGCAGAAGTTCTGGAAGATGATGTTGGACTCCTCGGGCCGGTACAGGGAGCTGCAGGCCAGGGTCCGCGACGGAATGAACGACTTCTCCAATCGCTTTGTGGGCTCGGCCAACGATGCCCAGCTGGCGCTGGACCGGCTGACGACCTCGTTCGATGAACTGAAAACGACATTCGCCTCTCTCGCTGCCAGCGGGGGAGGCTTGAGCTTTCTGCGGGATGTGTCGGCCGAGCTGAAGAACATGAGCGACAGCCTTGGCAAGGCGCGGGACCTTATCGACCGGATCAATCGCGGCGAGACCTCGCTGTGGGGCGCGGTCAAGGAAATCGTTGGCGGCATGCACTTCCCGACGCCGCAGTCGGTTGCACAGGGCCTGATCAACGGCCCTCGTGGCATCATGGGCAATCCGAACTGGCAAGGTCCTCCGGTGCCGCCCGGCTTTACGCCGCCGACCTCGGTCCCGCCGCAACGCGCGACCGGCGGCCCGGTCAACCGCGGCCAGACCTATCAGGTCGGCGAGCACGGTATTGAACTGTTCACCCCATCCACCTCGGGACAGATCACGCCGCTGGATGCCGTCTCCACCATGCGCACCCTGAGCGACGTCGAACTCAACACCGAACGCTCGCTCGCGGTCCTGACCCAGATTCGCGACATGATGCGCAAGCAGGAGCAGGAGAATGAGGGTAGAGGCGGCGGTGGCGCCAGTCTGCCAGGCGGTTACGGCGGCGGTGGTGGTCCGGGTTCGCGGCCGGGCGGCGGCTATAACCCGCCGGATGGCGGCATCCCGGGCGGCGCGCGCGGCGGCGAAAGCGTTGGCGGGCAGGTGCCGCGCGCATTACGGCGTCGCGGCGCCGGTGGCAACAGCGCGGCTGGCAGCAGCGATCTCGGGATTGGCGGTGACGTCGGCGGGAATGCCAGCCTGGCCGAGCAGCGCGCGCCGCTGTGGGCCGACGTCGAGCGCGATCCCGCCACCAAGCACTTGATGTACCAGATGATGGCCACCGAGGGCGGCGGCTCCGCGACCGTCGAGGCGCTGTTCAACCGCGTGGCCATGATCAGGAAGAAGGTGCCGGGCTACAGCATCAGCGACGAACTGCGCAGCGGCTTCTACGGCCCGATCAATACCGGTAAGGCGCAGCGCACCGCCATCACGCCGGCGATGCGCCAGCGCTATGACCGAGAGATCGCAAGGGTTCTCGGCGGCAGCAACATCATCCAGGGCCGCACCGATCAGGGGACGTTCGGCGATCCAAATGCGAACGGTCCGGGCCGCGTGTTCTTCCCCGGCATGAGCCGGCGCGAAATCTACAATTTCTGGAAAGGATCGCGCCGCGGCCGGCAGTTCACCTATCAGGACTCCGCGCGCTTCGCCGAAGAGCAGAATGCGAGGGCGCCTGCCAGCGACGGCTTGAACCAGCCGGCGCTGACCCAGCGTCCGGAGATGCCGACTGAACCCCCGGCTGAACTGAATGCCGATTTGCAGAAGATCAAGGATCAGCGCGCCGAACTCGAGAAGCCGATCACCATTCGCGCCCAGCTGGACCGCGGCCAGGACAACCAGTTCCGCCGCGCCTCGATGCGCCGCGAGGTCAATCGCGAGGTCCGGGAGGCCGCGTATAATTCCTACAACGACATCGGTGCCGCATGAACACGACGCTGTATCAGTTCGGCCTGATCCAGTGGCAGGTCTGGCCGTTCAACCTCTCCGAGGTCATGCACTCGACCGCGACTGACTGGTCGCGCAAGGAGATTGCAGGCGCTCCGATCTTCCGCGAGTGGGTCGGCGAGGGCGACGAGGAAATCGAGATGCGCGGCCGGGTGTTTCCGCACTTCTTTGCCACCACCGGCCTGAACCAGGGTTCGGGCATGGGCCATCTCGACGTGCTCGACGAGATGCGCCGCTACGGCAAGTCCAACATCCTGATGCGCGGCGACGGCCTCAATCTCGGCTGGTACGTGATCGAGCATCTGTCGCGCGGCCATTCGTCGCTCGATCGCTACGGCATCGGTCGGCAGATCGAGTTCGAGGCGCGTTTTCAACGGGTGCCGGTGCCGTCGGCCGATACGTTCTATCGCGACACCACCTTCTTTGCGACGAACTAAATGGCGGTGACATCCTACGAACTGGTGACGGTGACGGGAGATTTCGTCACCGCCGACCTTCTGGTGTGGCGGCGCTACAAGACGCCAGCCTACGGGATCGTTGAAAAGCTGCTCGACGCCAACCCGCATTTGGCGAGGCTGCACAAGCAATCGCCCTTCCTGCCGGTCGGCACGCAGGTGCGCATCCCGATCGACAGCGACATTCTGCGCGGGCGTCCGCAGCCGCAGCAGATTCGCAACGTGACGCCGATCATCTGAAAGCATCGATCTTAAGGGACGACTCATGCCGCAGCAGTGGCAGCCGGCGGTCGCGCCGACCTATCGCCGCCGAGCCAACGTCAAGATCGTGATCGCCGGCAAGGACATCACGGATGCGATGGCGCCGTACCTGATCTCGGTGCAAGTGTTGCTCAAGGATTGGGGTCCGGACACCGCGAACATCGAACTCGACGACCGCAACGCGGAGTTGCCCATCCCGCGCGACGACGAGCCGGTGAAAATCTACATGGGCTGGGCCGGCAGCGGCCCGTCCTTGCCGCTCAACCAGCATGTCGAGCACATGTACAAGCTCATCATTCCCGACCAGTATGTCGATGGCTCGCCGATCAAAGAATTGCCATATCAGGCCTCGGGCTATCAGATGGTGTTCGGCGGCATCGTCAAGTCGGTCGAGAGCGGCTTTGCGCGCGCCGGCGGCGGCCGCAGGCTGTGGGTGGAGTGTACCTCCTACAACGAGAAGGGGGACGCCAAGGCGCCATCCCTGATGACGGTCGGGCAGGGGGATTCGCCTGACGGCGACGGCCAGGACGTCAGCCTCAAGGACTTCCTCGGCAACGTCATGCAGAAAAACGGGCTGACGCTGTATGCCCACGGGGTCGACGACATCAAGCGCAAGTTCTGGATTCAGGACAATGAGAGCCCGATGTCGCTCGGCCAGAGGATCGCCACTGAACTGGGGCTCAGCTTCAAGATCATCGGCAACAGCGCGCTGATCGGCCCGCGCGAGCAACTGCCGAACGGCGATCTTGCCCCCACCGTGGAGGCGGTCTGGGGCGTCAACTTGATCTCGTGGCGCATCAAGCCATTCTCCGGCCGCCCGCAATGGGCCGGCGCCAAGCAGCGCTTCTTCGACATCTGGAACGGGATGTGGAAGTCGGTCACGAAAAGCATCGGCGGATCTGTGCCGTTCGGCAGCGCCACCGCTGTTGCGATGATGCACGGCGCTGCACCCAATGAGCAGGCCGGTCAGCAGTACAATGAAGGGATGGCCGCCGACAGCCAGGAGAGCCGCGGCACCGGATGGGTCATCATCAACGGTGAGCCGGCGGCCCAACCCAACGGCAATGTCGTGATCTCGGGGGCGCGGCCCGGCGTCGATGGCCGCTACGCGATCTCGGAAGCCGAGCACAACTACACCCGTGGTGGCGGCTACACCACGCGCTGCAATCTCAAACGTCCGCAGTTGATCAGCGACGATTACTGGTCGTGGAGCAGCAAGACCCCGGAGCAGATGGTCAAGCAGCAGCTTCGCGATTTCCCGTCCGAATTGTGGGGCGACATGACCCCGGTTGAGCCGCAGTTTCCGCCAGAGGTCAGCAACCCTCCGACCTCGCCCTAGCCGCTTTCCTCAAAAACCCAAAACCGAACGTCGTTCACGCGGGAGCACCGTCGATGAAAACAGCCATCTTTGTCTTCCTGACGATCGTTGCGCTTCTGATCGTCTATCGCATGGTGAAATACTACTACCTTGCCGAGGGCTCGGTGTGGGATCGCCTGCTCGCCACCGCCAAGTATAGCGCCACCGTGCTCTGGAGCATGATCGTCGCGCTCGGTGCCTCGATCCTCGCGGGCATTTCCTATCTCGCCGAAGCACTCAACCTCCCAGACGTCAAAGCCTGGGTGACCATGCTGCCGGCGGAGTGGGTCGGCTTCGTGGTCGCCGCGATCATGGGGCTGACCGTGGTGTCGCGCCTGAGAAGCCTTCCCAACCAGCCCAATCCCGGACAGAGGGCTTGAACGATGGCGGATCGATTTCGCAGCCTGACGGGCGGCTACTTCTCGGCCAATCCGGACGACAAGTCGCTGCCGGTGACCATCCGCTTCAACAATCCCGGCGCGATCAACGGCGCGTCGTGGCAGCACTCCTATCCCGGCTATGTCGGAGAAAAGGAGACCACCCCCGGCAATCGCTCGACCATCGTGGCCTCGCCCGAAGAGGGTGTGGCGATGTGGTGGGAGTTGATGCGGCGCTACCGTTCCTCGAACGTCGTCACCATGGCGCAGATCATCAACCGCTATGGCGGCGGGCAGGACTATTCGAAGTATCTCGCGCAAGTCGGTGTCTGGACCAAGTTGCCGACGTCGACCGAGATCAAGCTCTATGGCGACGACGATGCGCTCCTGAACTTCGCCAAGGCGATGTTCCGCTACGAGGCGGGACGAACGCTGCCGTGGTCGGACGAGCAGATCCGGTTCGGCTTCGATCTGGCGCGCAGCCACGCCGCCGGCAAACCGCAGGCGGCCCCGGCACCTGCGACTATCCCGCCGCCAACCTCGCATCCTTCCGTGCTGCAGACGATTCTGTCGGCCATCGGCTCCTACTTCCTCCCGAAGGCCGCGACCGCAGCCGAGCCGCCGCTGAAGCTCACGCGGGTCATCAAGTTCGGCTCCAGCGGCGATGACGTCAAAGCGGTGCAGCGGCGGCTCATTGCGCTGGGCCACAACGACGTTGTGGTCGACGGCATCTTTGGCCCGGTCTGTCAGGCGGCCGTGCGGAAGTTTCAGACCGCCTGCAACCTCGATCCGGACGGTGAGGTCGGCGACCTGACGGTGATGGAGTTGAACAAGGGCAAGCGGCTCGGCACCGTCGACCCGCCGCTCAACCAGCCGCCCGCCACCGCGACCAAGCCCGCTTGGTACGCGCAGGCCGAGAAGTGGATCGGCTGGCACGAGACCGGTGAGAACCGTGGACTCGAGACCTTCATCAAGGGCGCCCACTGCGGTCAGGAGGGCGATCCGTGGTGTGCGATCTTCGCGAACTACTGCCTGGAGACCTCCGGCTTCAAGGGCACGAAGTCAGCTGCCGCGAGGAGTTTCGAGACTCATCCCGAGTTCACCAAGCTCAAGCTCCCGGCGCTGGGCTGCATCGTGACGATGTGGCGCGGCTCCAAGAGTTCAGGTCAGGGCCACGTGTTCCTGTACGACGGCGAGAACTCAAGCGGCGTGCGCGGCATCGGTGCCAACGAGGACGATCAGGTCCAGCGGTCGATCCATGATCGCAGCCGGATCGTCGGCTACTACTGGCCGAAGTCCGCGCCGGCGCCGAAGGAAGCGGTAATCGCGGTCGGCGACAATGCAGGGCGGGCGACTTCCGAGGTCTGACATGATCAACGACATCATCACCAGCATCGAGGATCGCTTCATCGCATCCTTCGAGTGGCTGTTCGATCCTTTGGTCTACTGGTTCGGCATCGCGCTCCTGATCCTGATCGCGTGCATCGTCATCAGCTACTTCGCCCCGTTCAAGTGGATCAGGGCGGCGCTCGGCGGGGTGCTCGTCATCACCGGGGCATTTTTGGCCGGTGGGGTCGAGATGCACAAGATCATGAACAGGAAGCTGCAGGAGGAGAAGCAGAAGCAGCGCGAAGCCGAAGCCAGGGCGAACGACGGTGGTGGGTGGTTTAAGTGGTGAAAGACAGGAAAAGGGTGATCAAGCGCGTGTTGCTAATGCTGTGGAACACGGCGGCGCTGATCGCGCTCTCTCTTGATGCCGGCTATCTCATTCTCCTCGCCTTTGCCGGCAGCGGCCCGGTTTGGATGGCATCCAATCTTCGTGTCGGCTCGACCCGCGTGCCGGTTCACGGCAGCATCACCTATACGATCGATATAGAGGCGCGGGAAAGCTGCCCCGGCCAGGTGGTCCAGGTGATGGTCCTGCTCGACAGCGATCCGCCAGCAACCGTGACCTTCCGCCGTCCGGTGGTGCTTCCCGGCGTTTCGCGAGACGACGTTGCCGTAAGCATTCAGCTGCCCGATGCCGTGCATCCGGGTCGTTGGCGCTTCACCGCCAGCATCGAGAGCAACTGCGCGACCCGCCAGCAGCTTGATGACCTCGCAGCGTTCGACGTGGAGGTCTATTGATGGGTTTTTGGGTACAACTCGCCGATGCGCTCGGAGCGGACCGCTACAGTCAGCACGCGATCTGCCTGACCAACGATCCGGTGATCGTTTTTCTGTCGGTCTCGGCCGACCTTGTGACCGCCGGATCTTACTTCGCCATCGGCTTGTCGCTGCTCTACTACCGGACGCGCACGGTTGAGTTCTCGGCGCTGGCACGGGGCCTGTATGGTGCGTTCATCTTTTTGTGCGGTCTGTCTCATGCCTCGGAGGTGTTGACCATGTTCAGCGGCGTCTACAGACTCGACGTGGCGATCTCGGCGGCCATGGCGATCGTATCTGCTCTGACAGCGGTGCTGACATTGGGAGAAGCCCGCGGCACCTCACTGTCGGAATCAGAAACTTGATTGCATTTTATATCGATAAGCCGACCCTATTCATGGTGGCAGCCGTGATTACGATTGCGGCCATCAGCGCTGTGCTGGTGGTGCGCTATGCGCAATCGAGCCTCGTGTATCAGATCAAAGGCGACATCGACACCGAGGTGCGGGTTCGACGGTCTCGTCTGCACGAGGAGCATGAGCAGTCCATGAAGGACTCGAAGGTGGGTCGCCACCGCAATAACCCGCCCGAGACCAGCAATAATGGATACTTCTAATGCGCTGTCCTCGCTCGGGACGGCCGTGGCCACGGTCACCGTCACGATCATTTCCGGGGCGTTCATGTACTTCGCCGGCCGGCCCAAGGCGAGAGCGGACGTGCAGGCGATGTTGAACGATGGCTTCAACAAGCTGATCACCGACCTGCAGGACGAGCGCAACCAGTTGCGCGAGATCATCAAGCAACAGGGTGAGCACATCACCTTGCTGGAGGGCGACGTGCGCAATCTGCAGCAGGCGAACGATAGTCTGAAGCACTTCATCGAGGCGCACGGGCTGACACCGCCTCGCGGCAGGATCAGATCATCATATTAGAAGGGTCTCAGAACAGCCCTTTCGAGGCTCCCCGAAAGGGACCTTTCACCCCGTCGGTCCAGTGGGCCGGCGGGGTCTTTTTTGCGTTTTTGGGCTGTGTACCCATAAATGATCACGTCGGCTTACCCCCGAAGAGCGGCGCAAAAGCGGACATGCAACTTTTGACGAGATGGGTCAACAGGCGACATAGGGCGAAACCCGAAGTGCGAACCGCTTAATGCGTCAACTGATTTCGATATCTGGAGCTGCGGTCGTACGGGGCGGTAACATTATAACATTACGTGTCGGATCGGCTTTTGAGTTTGCGCCCCTTGGCGGCGTTGCCTTTCGCACCATTTTAAGTGGGCCGGGAACCACATGCATATGGAGCATGCTGATGGCCACTTGCACCGAGAAACACCATGAGAACCACCCTCATCGCCATGGCCCGAATTGCGGACACACCGCGGTTCGCCATGACGGCCATGTGGACTATCTTCACGATGGTCATCTTCACCATATGCACGAGGATCATGTGGACGAACATGTCATCCCGATCGATGCGGCAAATCCCGTGAACTGCACCCCTCACGTCCACTGCTCACACACTCACGGTCCAGGCTGCGGACATGAACAGGTGCCGCATGGAGACCATGTCGATTACCTCGTAGACGGCAGGTTGCACCGTCCACACGGTGATCATTGCGATGATCATGGGCCTCTGCAGTTAGCCTGAGGACGCCAAGGACTACCCATCGAGCCGCATGAGCGCAATCGGCGATCTGCCCAAAACGACCTGACCGGGGCCCGCTGGGGATCGGTATGTCTCAGTTGCGGCCTACCGTTTCCGCGTTACCTCCGGAAGCTGACAGTTTGAAAGCCGCGGTGGACTCCGCATTTGGGCCAGTAGGCGACATCGCGGCGACGCGCTGAGAGGCCGACACTGGGGTGGCCTCAAGCGTGATCCTGCCGAGGGAACGGCGGGTCCGAGTATTTGGGCCCTATAAATCCCGACATGAGAATCAAATAGGTACCAAGCCGGACCTAAACTTTTTAGAGCGGTCGGAACGAACTCGTTCTGAGGCGGTTTAGCGTGAATGATGCGTCGCTTCAGAGGAGCTGAGCATGAAGAAAAGCATTCTTGTTGGTCTTGCTATCCTCACTGTCTCCACTTCTGCCGCTTCGGCATGGACTCATCAAAGCTACCGGAATAGCCACCGGCCTCACTATGGTTCCGCCTACGGCGCGACCAGGGCCGCCCAACGCGAAGCCATGACCAACCGCGCTTACAACGCTTACAACAACGGCTATTATGGTCCGAGTTATGCGCGTTCAGGCCTCTGGCCGGCCGATGCAGCCGGCGCAGCGATTGGAACGGCCGGCGCCATCGCTGCTGGCGCGGTCAATACCGCAGGCGCCATTGCAACGGCACCATTTCGGCCGGCCAATTCCTACGGCTATTACCCGGCTAATTCCTACGCCATGGCTCCGGGCGGTGTGAGCAGCAAGGACCACGCGCAGTACATGAAAAATCTGCGCGAGTCGGGGTATGATCGGAAGAGCGACTTCAACGCGAACGGGACCATAAAGACGCAATAGCGCCAAGTCTCGTCGAGCACCGAAACTAGCGATGCCAAGAATAAAAAGCCCGGAGGCGGAAGGCCTCCGGGCAGCGGGCTTTGCGTGCGCAAAGCCTTTGCCGATGCTGCGCCTTGTCATAGGCGCGGCTGGCAAGCGCGGCGTCAAGAAACGGCAACAGGCTCAAAGCGTCGGCAGCTATCGGTGACCTCACAAGCAACTGGCTCCCGTATCCTCGGCTGGTACGTAGCACTTCAAGCAATCGATGTCTCTTGGGTCAAAATGCGACTTTGCCTCGGCCGCCGAGCATGTCCATTTCGAACTTGGAATCAGACATACGGCCAACCCTAAAGTGGTCTTGACGTCACAGATCGGATTACCGAAGAGATCGAAGCCAAAGCGCGAGATGGCGATCGGTCTCGTCGGCAACAATCTGCTCAACGAGAACATCCGCAACTCCGTCTCCTACACCAAGGACCAGGTGCTGCTACCGGACATCGGCGTGCGCGCGTTCGCGAACCTGAAGTTTTGAGCCGAAAGGCCGAAAGGAGAACTATCGCTCACAGCCGGAAGACTCTCAAGATGAGTGGCAGAGGTGGCGCAGCAATGGCCGGTCGCTTGCCCGGTATCGGCGCCGAGACCGGGCCCCCGAATGCTGCGGAACTCGCGAACTGCGGCTGGCTCGTCGAGGTTCACTTGGTCGGAGAACGCGAGCCCGATCCCAGGTTCTTCGCTGTTGGAACACACGACGCCGGTGAGGCGGAAGAGGCGATCCTGCGCTTTCCGGGTCTCGTGCGCGAAGACAAGAGAATCGCGCGGCGACGCCTTACCGATGAGGAGATCGCGTGTCTCGGACTGAGAGCGGGTGGCGTGAGGCCGTATATTTTAGGGCCTAGCTGGGAATGATCACCGCAAGGCAGTCGCCAAAGCGGGCTTCCGGCAGTGGGGGGCATCGAACGCTGAGTAGAAATCCGCTACTCAATGGATTTCCGGGAAATGCCACCTCCCGAGGTGACGCAAATGACGATTGCGATCAGTCGTCGTCGTGGCCGTAATAACTTCTCTGGAGCCGGTAATGTTTACCCGTAGAGATGAACTCCTGTCGCAGGCAACTGGTACCGGTGCAAAACCGTGCCTGCTTGTCACAATGCAGATGTTCGAAGTGCAGCTTGATCAGCCGTGAATTGTCGAAAAAGGTTGCAAAGTAATGAGCGGCCGTCGCATTTCCGCACATGCGGGTGATGGCACTTCGAACCTCGGGCGGCAAACGATCGATACGTTCCGAATTCCAGGGATCTTCGTGCCCTACGGGACTGCCGCGAGCGAACGTCAGTGGCTGATTGGCAAGCAAGGGCAGCAGAATTACGGCCGCGATTGGCGAACGGCGTAGGTAACGCACCGACATGCCAGCAACCCCATCCATAGTGGAAGATTTGGCATCGCAGTCGCCGAGGCAAAGAGTATCAGAAGTGCCAGCCAGCGCCAGTGGTGATGAATTGTTCAGAGTATGTGCGGCGCATTAAATTGATCAACTTCCTTGACGTTCGAGGTCAGTTCTGGGTCAGATTCGGAATTGGCGGGCCAGCGCATTTGGGCCGATTTCCGCCCGGTAGCTGACCTACTCTTCGGCGGTCGCGATGGCAGCCAAGGGCCAGTTTCGGAAGCCGACACTCGTTCGATCACACGATCGGAAAGCGAGATCGATTTGAGACGTGATCTCGGCTTTTCGAGCTGTGCGCAACATAGGAGCGATGGCCGACACGGATCTATCCAAAGCAGCCAAGCGGCAGCCCAACTGATTTGTGGTAGCCGCCCGGCAGTGCCGAGGGTCCCGTTCAGCGGGGCGTCGGCTTCTTGCCGCTCTTCTTGCCGTAGTTGGGCGAATTGATGCCCCTGCAAACGCGATCAGAGCACCCATAGAACTTGCCGTCCATTTTGCTCGCGTATGAGCTAGACGAAAGCATTGGTGCTGAAATCGAAAGAGCAAGGATTGCCAGAGCTATCGGCGCTAAAAGACTTAATGAAATCCACTTCATTTGATTTCCCCGGTTGGTTGAGACCATCGGCCAGAATACGACGGCGAAAGCATCCTAAGGCACAATGATGGGTTGTTGGAAGCGGTCAGAATTCGTTTCGGCGGCAAGCCGCCCCTCGGACTTGTTTGGCCAGCGATGGACCAATGGCACCAAGCAGCCTCAAACGCGCGATCAGGCTTGATGTCTCAGTTGGGTCAGGTTCGGAATTGGCGGACCAGCACAGCTTGGACCGCTTTCGACCCGGTAGCTGACCTACTCCTCGCGTTCGCGATGGCAGCCAAGGGCCCAATTCAGAAGTCTTCGTGTGCAGGGCCGGACCCGTGCTTGTTCTCCGAGGAACCACTGCGTAACTCTTTCGTTGTGCTGGTCTTCCGCACAGCAAAAGGAACACGGCCATGGATCGCGAACATGTGAAGGGCGCTGCCGACAAGGCAAAAGGCGCCATCAAAGAAGGTGCCGGTAAGCTCACTGGCGACAAGGAGATGGAAACCGAAGGCAAGATCGACAAGGCGAAGGGATCCGCACACAACGCCGCCGGAGATGTGAAGGATGCAGCGCGGGACGCCGCTGGCGCCCTCAAAAAATAAGCACAAGAGGGAAGACCAAGAACTAGCCGCCTCCGGGCGGCCTTTTCTTTTGCCACAGGGCGGTCGGGCTGAGTGACGAAGTCTGCCTTACCTCTAAGAACCGACCTTTAGCTTGGACGTGCCGCTATGCCCTTTTCGGGGCAGGAAGTGGCATTCCAAACGAAAGACGCCGCCAACTGCGGAAAGATCGGTAGATGAACGGCTCGGGAAACCGACGGATGCGACTGGAGGCGGCGAGGTATGTCGCCTTTAGGACCATTCACGGAAGTGCACTTCAACGGTCTGAGTTTAGCTGCCCCTCTCGCGCATTGGCTTTGAACCCCGTCTCAACCCGCGACGTCAAACCTAGGCTTATAAAGGAGCTCGACGTAGTCCGGTCTACCTTCCACATCGGACGTTGCAGCGCTCGCGGCAGATCGACGCAAAGGGCCAACACCGGTCATTCCGCAACCGCGTAGATGAGTGCTGCCCTCACCAGGAAGCGAGGCGGCGCATCGGGTGGAGGTACAAACGCCGCAAGCCATTTGAAGCGCCTCGCCTTTACGTTTTCGGTACACAGGCTTGACCTTGACGCCCGCGCATCGCAGGTTTTGGGCGCGGCTCGCGCGCCCAACGGGCAGGATCGATCTCTCATGGCATTCGTGCAGTTCACGCAACCGGAAGATCAGCCCATCGTCATCAACACGGATAGGATCGTGACCGCCACACCACTGCCCGACGGACAAGGCACGCGCATCACCCTTCAACAACGGTGGCCATCAGGACGTGAAGCAACTCATCGCTGACGTGCTGCGGCAGTTGAACATAAGCGCGTAGGCTCAGGACATCGCCGCCTGGGCGAACCATTCCGCCGATCAAGTGAGATCGTGCACTTTCTTGAGTGCTGCCCAATGTCGCAGATGGGTCATTGAACAAAGCAAAACGGCCTCAGTGTGCGCACATCTGAGGCCGTTTGAGACCTCCCGCCGGGCATTGGGCAAAATGTCGACCGGTCGGTGGCTTGGCTTTCGGAGATAGAATCGCCGATTGCCGAGGATCAAGACCAGCCCAAGGTGAATCGTTCCGTCCCAATCTGAAATATTTAGCGTCCTGATCGCACCGCGGATGGCGCGCTGGCTCCTGTTTTGACCCTTGAATCGCTCTGTAACCACTAATTCGGCAACCGAACACGAATTAACTGGCTATTTGGTTCGATCGGGATCCACATGGCTCCATCACCGTCGCACCACGGGCATCCACCGGTGACAGAGAGTGTTGCGCTCCCGCCTATTCGAGGGGAGGCATCATATGCCCCAATCTCAACGCATGTCGTCCGCCATTCCGCCGGTTGCATTTGGGCGCCCCGCCTGTCCGAAGTGCAAGGCCGAGATGATGCTTACCAGCATCGAGCCAGCACGCCCAGGCGTCGACTTGCATACGTTTAAATGTGCTGTCTGCAATCACGTAGTTACGGCCCTGGCCGCGTATGAAGATCCTATGAAGTCCAAGGCTCTTGGACGCTGGCTTCAAGGCGATTTGCACTCGCCAACGTAACACAAAAGGGCAAATTAGGCCTCGAATTCCCGGGAAACTCCGGTGCGACTTTCGACCCACCGACAAAAAATTGCGTAGTGAGCAAACGCAAAAGGAGGAGGAAATGAGGGATTACACATACGAACGTCAGGTGCCCACCGCTGCCGTGCGTAAGGCACGAAAGGCCTTCAAGGAGGCGGACGTCAAGGTAGCGATGGCCGAGTATGAACGCACGCAAAAGGCGTTCCATGCAATCCGCGAGCGGTTAAAGGCGGAGCGATTGGCTCGCGACGCCGAAGCAGCGCGGAAGCTCAAAACCTCGGTCAAATCTGAGTAGCTCCTCGAACCTGTTAGGCTGAAATATCTTGCCGTACTCGTCGGTGATCTGCACCTGCCATCCGGCCCTAACTAGGTGCGAGCTTTCGCAACCGCCAGCATTGGACTGGCGTGGCTCGCAACGAGGTTTCCCGTCCTCGCCTCGCATGAATGCTGAACGTCATCGCATCCTCAAAAGAGAAAGGCCGGCGGGCGTTACGCCGCTCTGCGGGACTATTAGCTGCAAGCACTGATGGCCCGGCACCGCCTGGTCATACGTTGGTCGGTATCTGCCCCTCAGCGAAAGCCAGCATAGATGCGTGCGCTCGACACCCGTCCCTCTCACCATCGCGTCACTTTGACCGTGCGCCGGTGACTTCCGGTCTTCCCCAATAAGCGGACAATCCAGGAGCCGGTCGGCATGTCTCAAAGGTGCCAGATCCCGAGCTGCGCCCCGTGTAGACGCGTAAACGACGGCCGGATTGAACCGCCAGGAGCGGGGGGTTACGACGCTTTGCGTTAAGGGCCTAAAAATAGCTGACTACGAGCGCCGTCCCATGCGCCAATCGCAGGTAAAGTGCGTTATAATAGCTTTAGGGACGGCGGGAGGCTGCTGCTTCAATGACATTGTGGCTACTTCTTAACGTCCCGCTCTTTCTCCTGACCGCCATCGCTACGCATTTGATTATGTCATTTGCGCAGACGGTGATGCATTATAAACTCGGCCACCATCCCATGGGCGGCCGATTCTTTCATAATCACATCGACTTCCATCACACCTATTATTCCAAAGATCATCTCGTCTCACGAACCTACCTCGGTGACGAGGGCAACAACACACCGTTTTTCTTTATCCCTTTGTTTCTCGTCGGCGGATGCGCTTATTTCCTGCTGCCGCTCAGTCTTTTTGTGACGATGGTCATTGGAAGCGCGGCATCGTTTTATGCGCACGTCTTTTTTGATAAAGAATACCACGTGGAGGGATCGGGGCTTCAGCGATTTGCGTGGTTCAGACGGATGCAGGAGCTGCACTTCATTCATCACCGGCACGCGAACAAAAATTTTGCCGTGATCCACTTCTTCTGGGATAGGCTTCTCGGCACCTATCGAGGGCCGGATGCCAGTGCATAGCATCAGACGACTCTAATATTTCAGTTCAACAGGACCCTAAAGGGCGGGAATTCTACGTGACGCATGTCCGTTGTGGGTCAAAAGCGCCGCTTGGAAGGTCGACCAGTCACTTCCGCTCTACCTCGATAAGCAGACCATTTCAGAACCTGCGCGGACTTCGCATTAGGGCTAAAACCGGAACAGCAGCGAGAGCCACATGCCGACGCAGTCGACCGTCATTTCGGCAGCCCCGCCTTGCGTAGGCCATCCAGAAAAGTGTTCATCAGCTTCGCGTCAAAAATGGGCATGCGTCGGCGGAGGGTCGAAATCGTCAAGCCGGGCTCCAGCCGGAGCAGATGCGCTACCGTTTCACGCGCCTCGCTCAGTCGACCGAGCTTGACCAAACAAACCGCATGAAAGCGCAGAGCGGGCGCAAACGTTGGCCGCTGCCTCAGAGCACGGGACGTCCATTTGAAGGCCTCGTCAAAGCGCCTGGCCATCAAGTAGGCGCACCCTAGAGCCGACATCGTAAAGAATGCTTCCGGATCGAATGGGCTGAGACGGAGGGCTTGCAGAAGCGCTGGGACTGCCTCGTCGAGCCGTCCGGCAGTTGCGAGTGCCCAGCCGCGCAGGGCAAGCGCCTGCGCGCAGTTGGCATTCAGGGAGAGCGACCGGTCGTACAGTTCGAGGGCACCCTCGGGGTCGACGCGCAGCTGCCACATCACGAAGCCCACCATCCACAGCACGGATGGATCGTGGTCGCCATCCTGCAGCGCCTCCCGGCCGAGCCGGACTGCGATCGCCTTTTCTTCTTCCGGCACGGTTGCCCAGCCCTGAGGATTGCGCCACGCATAGCAGCGCGCCGCAAGCGCCTTCGCCAGCGCAAAGTGCGGGTCGATCGCAATCGCCTGGCCGAGGAGCACGATCGCTTTATCCAGGCTCTCGCGATTCAGCGTGTAAAAGTGTGGTAGCGCCCGGAGGTACCACTCGTAGGCGTCCAGCCGCTCGGTCGGCTTGCAGCGGGCTCGGGCGATTTCGGCCTCACGCAGAGAAGGCTCGATAGCCCCGACGACGCTGGACGTCACTTGGTCCTGCAGGTTGAAGACATCCGCAAGTTCACCATCGAACCTATCGGCCCAGATGTGCCGGCCGGTCTCCGCTTGGATGAGCTGGCCTGTGATGCGCACCCGCCCTCCCGCCTTGCGCACGCTGCCCTCGAGCACGTAGCGAACGCCAAGGTCGCGGGCGACCTGCTTCACGTTGACCGGCCGGCCCTTGTAAATGAAACTGGAGTTCCGGGCTATGACGAAGAACCACTTCACCTGCGAAAGGGCCGTGATGATGTCCTCCACCATGCCGTCGGCGAAATAGTCCTGCTCCGGATCGCCGCTCATGTTCTGGAACGGCAATACCGCGATCGACGGCTTGTCTGGAAGCCCGAGGGGTGGAGCAGTCTCGGTCGTTGGCCTTACCGACTCTACCGTAGAAGAGTTCGTGTCAATCCGCGAACGCCAGGCGCGCATCGGCTCGGCGATATTCTTCAAGCTTTGCGATCCCATATCGTCGAACGTGATGTCGACCTTGCCACGAATCTGCCGATAAGCATCGTCGGAAATGCAGACACCGCCGGGCTCCGCGATGCCTTCGAGACGCGCGGCGATGTTTACGCCGTCGCCAAAGATATCGTTGTCGTCGATGATGATATCGCCGACGTGAATGCCCATCCGGAATTCGATCCGGCTCCCCTGCGGCACATCGGCATTTCGTTCGGCCATTTCGCGCTGGGCTTTAACTGCGCATCGCGTCGCGTCGACCGCGCTCGCGAACTCCACCAACATGCCGTCGCCGGTCGTCTTGACGATGCGTCCGCGGTGCGCGGTGATCGCAGGATCAACGTGCGTTCTTCTCAGAGCCTTTAAATGCGACAGCGTTCCTTCCTCGTCGAAGCCCATCAAGCGGCTATAACCGGCCACATCCGCCGCCAAAATGGCTACCAATCGCCTTTCTACGCGGTCACTCACGTCGTACCCCGGCTCGGGAAACCCGCGCGCCAACATAGCACGCTAGCGACCCGCTGTCCGGCTAGGCCTAACGCCGAAACGGGTCAAAACCAGTAAGGCGCGCAATGAGCACAAAATTTCCAGTCCCCCCGAAAGCGGACATTCCGCGCTCTTCGCGTTTATGAGTACAGGCCCTAGTCTAGCCGTAAGCAACGCCAGGATTGCTTTGCCCAACTTCTATAATATAGCCATCAGGATCGCGAATGTAGCATCGCGTCTCGCCGTATTTGGGCTTCGGCTCCGTGATGAACTCGGCTCCTCGACTTCGCCACAGTTCATAACACGCTTGAATATCTGCAACGCGGATATTCATAAAGCTGCTGACCAAATCGGGATCGGCGGGGACGCTGAGCGTTACAGATGGTTTGTCGGGTGTCGGACCGCCCCCGGGGTTAACAAGGAGCCACGTGTTCGCGATCTGGATGTACCCCGGTGCGCCGCTGCTGTCGCCTCTGCTCAGAATGACACCTCCGAAGACCGTCTCGTAAAATCGCAGCGATCGCTCGACGTCGGCGACGGTGAGAAAGTGCGCGACGGTAAACCCATCCTCCGGCGGCATCTGATAGCTTTTCTGCTCGACTTGTACTTGGTTCATAGATGACCTCCAATTTGGATATCGTATTTCTCAGTCCGCCCGAAGCTGCATTGGACCTCTCACTTAGCCAATCCAGAGCTTCAGAAGCTGATCGATGGAAACCGGGCCAGCACCGGCCGCAATAAAATAAAGCAGCATCAACGCGTACATCACTTCCGGCTGGTAAAGCCAATCGTCGACACGATCTGCCCGATCAATCGGCTTGTAGCTCGCAACTACCGTTGCAGAGTTCGTAAAGAGGGCTACCGCACAAATCACCAGAAGGCCAAGGGCTGCCAGCGGCGTGAGAAATCCGACTGCGACGCCTAGGCCGCCAAAAAATTCAACTCCGGGAACAAACCATTGCAATATGCCAACGTGTGGGATGTTAAGGACCCTAAGCGTCTCTACAAATGTCTTATGTCTTTCCCTATTCGTAAGCTTATGAAATCCGGACAAGACGAAGAACGACCCGAGCGCAAAGCGCATCGCCGCGATCGTGGGCAATGTTCCTCCAATTCCGTCAAGCATGTCTCGCACGGTTAAGTACCTTTGCGCTTCGACGATGCCGGTCACCTGACCAGGACCGGCTTGGTATCCGGCGTATCCTGATATTTCATCCGTGCCGGACTGCGTGCGCGGTCACTGAAGATGTTTTCATGTGTCGTACCGTTTAGCCGTAAGCGAACCCCGGCTTGCTTTGCCCAACTTCTATAATATAGCCATCAGGATCGCGAATGTAGCAGCACGTCTCGCCGTACTGTTCCTTCGGCTCCGTGATGAACTCGGCTCCTCGACTTCGCCACAGTTCATAACACGCTTGAATATCTGCAACGCGGATATTCATAAAGCTGCTGACTAAATCGGGATCGGCGGGGACGCTGAGCGTTACCGATGGCTTGTCTGGTGTCGGACCGCCCCCGACGTTGACAATGAGCCACATATTCGCGATCTGGATGTACCCCGGCGGCCCTCTGCTCAGAATGCGACCCCCGAAGACCGTTTCGTAAAATCGAGCCGATCTTTCGATGTCGGCGACGGTGAGAAAATATGCGACGGTAAACCCATCCTCCGGCGGCATCTGATAGCTTTTCTGCTCGACTTGTACTTGGTTCATAGACGCCTCCAATTCGGATCTCTATGGTATTCCTATTCTGGCTGCCGTATCTGCCTGACGCGCTTTTTTTTCGGAGCGTGTCTCGTTCCTGCCTCGGAGGCTTGGTCTCTGCTTCCTCTCGGAGTCGCTCGGCTTCCTTCGCCAGCCGATCAGGAGAGGTCGAGAGGTCAATGTGTTCGTGAAACGGCGGCGTTGCATGGCGCCACTCCCTATGCGGGTGGGCGGGAGCCGACCTCTCTCGGTCACCGATAGAAGCCAAGGGCCGGGCGGTGATGTGAGAAACCGTACTCCTTAAAATCCGGTAGCGCGACCGATTTATCGGCAGTTCGCGTAGGACAAATTAGGAAACTGGCGAGATCCTTCTGAATCTTGGGTGCGACCTTCGGATGTCTCCTCAGGGGCAAAAGCGCCGATTGGAAGGATCGACCAGTCACTTCCGATCTACCCCGATAAGCAGACGATTTCCGATCCCCCACTTCGCATTCGGGCCAGACTCGGAAGTTCCCGATTTTTGCGACGCTATTGCCCTCCACTTGCGAAAGTCGCCCAGGAACGGCGTTACCTCTCTTCAGCTTAGGGGCAGATACAACGGCAAAACCAACTAGGGAGCGGGCAATTGCCGAAACCAACGCCCGAGGTAAAATCGATCGATGCACCGAGACCGCTACTAATCTTACTCAAACGGTTGCTATCCGACTTTAATTGTCAGTATCCGGGATACCCGACGAATACCGACAGCTTTGCGCGGAGGATGATCCGATGGGGTCCAACAGTGCAGCTTCGATACTAGACCGCATTCTTGATACGGCGGCGGACAATCTCAGGATCGCAAAGATTCTGGTTCAGATGGGTCTCGATCCGAACAACATCACCTACGACGCACTATTCATCTGGCTGCTGGAAATCGTGCTCGCCAACATCACGCTCGCCAACATGTTCGCTCTCGTTGGCGCCATCTTTCTTGCCGCTACCTTGCTGATGCAGACGATAGTGCCGCTGCGCGTCGCAAACATGGTCGGCTGCATGTTCTTCGTTGCCTATGGCGCGCTCTCTGGAAATGTCGGGGCTTTCATCCTCTATCTGCTCTTGCTGCCGATCAATGCAATCCGCCTCCGTCAAATGCTCAATCTCATCAAAAGGGCACGTATCGCGACGGAGGGCGATACCTCATTGGAATGGCTCAAACCGTTCATGACTGAGCGCAGATATCGCCGGGGAGACATATTGTTCAAGAAGGATGATGCAGCTTCCGAAATGTTCCTGACGGTCACAGGAACGTTTTTGGTCAGGGAAATCGGCGTCGAGCTTCCGCCGGGACGTCTCATGGGCGAACTCGGTTTCCTTACGCCCAATCGGCGGAGAACCGCGACCGTCGAATGCATCGAAGACGGGCAAGTGATGACTATTACTTATGAAAAGCTGCTCGAGATTTTTTTTCAGAATCCACAATTCAGCTATTACTCTCTTGTGCTGACCAGCCAGCGCTTGCTCGAGAACATATCGCGGCTGGAAGGAATTATCGCACAAGAAAAGACCGCGCGGCAGATTTTAGCCACGGATGACATAGCTTAACCCTTTGATGTCCGGCACTTTTGGTAACAGGACATCCCGACGCAGCGCAGGTCTCGCGATGCAATGACGTCCGGTTTGGGGTCACAAGCGGCATTTGACGCCGCGCTGAGCGGCGTCCGGTCTACCCCGGTGAGCTGACGTGGCGATCTTCAATCCAGATTTCGGCCATGGGCCAACAGCAGAAGCCAACGGCACCCGGCCTCATTACGCCCGAGGACGCAGAAATCTACATCTTGTCGATGATCGACGAAACACCGTCTTCGGACGCGCTTTCTTTAGCAGCGGCAGCGACAATCGCGGGGATCACGTCCTCGGCACGATCAACGACAATGGGTTGAAGCAGGTGGTCTCTGTGAAGGAAACCTGCGCTGCGTATGTGGTCCAGCATCGCCATCATAGGCGCCGAAAAACCTTTGATGTTCACCAAGACCATCGGCTTACGGTGCTGCCCAAGCTGGGCCCAAGTCATGATTTCCACGATTTCTTCGACGGTACCGATGCCACCCGGAAGTGCCACGAAGGCATCAGAACGCTCGAACATTCTGTGCTTGCGCTCGTGCATGTTGTCTGTGATCGTCAAGTCTTCGAACATCTTGAGCGCATCAGTCGTCGTTTCCCAGTTTGTGAGAAATCTCGGAATGATCGCGCCGACCTTGCCGCCGTTATTCAGTGTGCCGCGAGCGACCGCGCCCATCACACCATGGGTTCCGCCGCCGTAGATCAGCGTTAATCCCGATGCAGCAAGTGCGCGTCCTAATCGTTCGCCTGCCTCAACGTAGGCAACATCGTGACCGGGCGAGGTAGTTTTCATCGCTCTAGCTCCTTTCATCCGCTTTCGGCACCCCATATCGATCGGCCGACCCGGCGGGCAACGGCTCGCCTATTTGGTGTTCGATGGCCACACCCACCGGATCATTTTCCTTAAGCCACGCCTGCGCCTCATCTTCGGTATCGAATTTTTTGAAGGTGTCCCGTCCTTCGTAGATCCAGACTGTTGTCATCAGAGAGACTCCTCAATCTAGGTCATCGTCCGCCGTTACCGTCGCCTCGAAGTCCTCCGGCATCTCGGGAGGATTACCTCTGTTGCACCACGGGCACGGGGCGCCGGCTCCGCCGCATGTGCAAGCTCGCGGCCCTTCCCACGGCCTATCCAGGTGATTCTCGCACACAAACCGGCAGTTATCGCAACGCGCGCACCATCTCATCGCAAGTCCTCCCGCAAGCCTTTGAAGACTGGATGCCGCACCTTGCCCTCCGCCGACTTGGCGCGATACTCGATCTCGGCGAGCAGCTTCGGCTCGACCCAGATGCCCTCGTGCGCGATCCGTTTGGTGTAGGGTTGTGTCTTCCGGATCAGCGGCTTTAGGCGCTTCTGCAAGTCGGCCGCGGATGCCTTGTCGAAGCCGTGGTCGACCTTGCCGGCGTAGATCAGCTCGGCGCCCTTGCGCCGCGAGATAGATACCGTCCCATTTTCCTTCGTCCAGGGCAAAGCCGGCGATCGTCAGCGTCTCCCGCTGCGCACACGGTGTCTTCACCCAGTTGCGGCCGCGGCCTGAGACATAGGGGGTGTCGGCGACCTTCGAGACTACGCCCTCGTAGCCGACCCTGCAGGCGTGCTCGAACATCGCTCGGCCGTCGACCTCGAAGCTCTCGCTGAACTGAATGTCGGTGCCGGCGACGAGTTTCTTCAGCTCGGCTTTGCGCGTGGAAAGCGGCAGTTTTCGCAGGTCGTAACCGTCATGATAGAGAAGATCGAAGGCGACCAGGACTATCTTTTTCGATCGACCCTTGAGCTCGTTCTGCAGCACCGAAAAATCCGTGGTGCCGTCTTCGGCCGGCGCAACCACTTCGCCGTCGACGATCGCGCTGGCGGCGGAGATGTGCCAGGCGTCGTCGGCGATCTTGCGAAACCGCCTGGTCCAGTCGTTGCGGCGGCGGGTGAACACCTTGATCGTCTCGTTGGCGAGGTGGACCTGGACGCGGTAGCCGTCGAACTTGATCTCATGGATCCATCTGGCGTCGGTCGGTACCCGCTCGATCTCGGTGGCCAGCGCCGGATCGATGAAGCCGGGGTAGGGAGCCTTGGTGCCGAGCGCAGCCGGCTTCTTACGCTGGAACGCCACCGCACGGAACTCCGACGCCACTCACGATTCAAAGTGGAGCAAAACAATTCGTTCCGAAGTTTGCAACCTGTCGACAGCCTCGTAGGTTGTTTCCCTGTGGCATTACCGTCCCATTCAGGAGGCGACACCCTTGGTCCCAGTTCTCTTCCCCCGAGAGAGCTGGGACTTTTTTCTTCCACGGCACACTAGGAACGGACGCTTTCGGAGCCGAGTTATGTGGAGGCACACACGGTCCCCTGACGTGTGTGGTGCAGTGGCGTGAACGGCAGCTCGGTCCCACCCTTGGCCGGGCTGCTTTCTTTGAGTCCCGTGCAGGATCGGTCGAACTTCCGATCTCGGAACCAGCGAGTCCGTCCTATGTTTGCGTCATGACAACATTGGAGGCCAGAATGGCGAAAGCGAATAAGCAAACGCCCTAAACAGGACCGCGCGCGAGTTGCCGGCGGGCAGCGCTATGAGATCGATTACGAACCCAAAAAGACTGGTCGATCCGCACCGGCGGTGAAGAAGGCAGTCAAGAAGGTTGGGAACAGCGGGTCGAAGAGCGGCTCGCGCGAAGGTGATCTAAAGAAACGAACAAATCAGCTTACGCCACGTTTGTTCTTCGCATGACCTCGGGTTACGAGGCTCGGTCTCCTAGGCACGCCGGGCCTCGTCTCTTGCGAGGTAACGTGAGCCACCATCGCGCCCGGCCGCTAGCTGCGGCGTTCTTCCGCCTCCCGGGCCATCCTCATCCACTCGTCTGCTAGCCGTAGCCAAGCTTCCTTATCGAGAGGGCTGATCATCTTCTTAGCCCATCGTCGGCATTCCTCGGCCTGCTTTCGACACTCCTCCACGTCAGCCGCCGTCATTATTGAAGTCACCATCTCGAATTGCGTTCAGGCTCTGCCAGAACACGAAGGTTGAGCCATCGTTCCAGCGCTGGCTTCTGGCTCCGTTCCAACTCTGGAACTTTTGCAAGCGTTCTAGGTTCTTCGGCCGGGAGGACGATTCTGGAGGAAGATGCCCATGCATGAGTATCGCATTTTCGTTCTAGGTCGGGACGGACGCATTATGGACCGACACGAATTCCTGGCTCCTGACGATGACGCGGCGCAAGAGCGCGCCAAGCAGATGGTGGATGGCCACGACATCGAGCTATGGGAGCGAGGGCGAAAGATAGTGGAACTGAGAAGCAAGGAGGGCGGAGAGCGATGACGATGGGAGCTTGCCCCAACTTGTCTTTGCCGCGGTGCTGCGCCCACGCACCACGATCATCAATGCGCACCGATGTGCCTACCGCTGCGGTGGCTTGCGCGCAGAGAAAATCCCGTATCCCGCTGTCGTGCAGGCAAACTTAACGTCCACGGCTGCGGGCGGTTACTCTCGATGCTCGGTCCAGCTTCGCTCCCCGCACTGGCATTGGTAGATGCGTATGGTCAGCCCTCCCGTCGAGTCTGGCATCTGATGTGCAAGCTCTGGTTGAGCTTTCGTCATGGTTCCTGGATGCGTGGAAGCTGGGAGATCTGGGGCGTGTCGCCCATAACCGACCAAACGACCTATCAGCGGCTCAAGGCGTTCGTCGAGGATTTGGGAGAGAGCCTACAACGGCGCTTAGCTGCGCGCCGGTCCAAGCAAGCAATCAGGGCTCGTGCCCACGAACTCTGGGAACAGCACGTGCGGCCTACGGGACGGGATCTAGAGTTCTGTAGGCAGAGCGGGAACTTAGCGAGGATGAAAACGAGTGAGCGCGTATTCCGAAGTGGACGCACCTTAGCTAAGCGAGAGTTCTGGCCGTCGTTTCTTAGAGCGCGTGCTATTGTGTCGGCACACAGGAGGGAGACGCGATGTCGACGTCAAAGAAGCCGCTGAAGCCCGATGATTTTCCCGTGAGTGCCGAAGGCAAAACGATCAAGAAGCAGGACGGCACGCCGGTCGCGACGACGGAAGATTCACCTATCGCTGATGACGTGGCCGAGCGCCTCAATGAGGACGAAGCCCGCCGCGAAGAAGATAAGTGGGCCTGATCTTCCGTCGTCGACGGACGACGGGCGGCCGCGTGCGATCAGTCATCGATCAGCGTGCCGATCTACGTCGATAAGGATGACGGTCTTCGTGCTTTGACCGATTGACGGAGTGAAAATCTCTCGAGGGACCAGGCGCCGAAGGACGCGGTAGTCAGCGGATTTCGCCAATGCTGCGGCCATGGCTGCGAAGGATAGGTCGGTTTCGAGCATTTGGCGTCGCGGTCCTCCGGCTACGTCGCCCATGCGACGCCAGTGCCAAATCAAGTCCCCTCAGGCGGCAAGAGCGCGCAGGAACGGGCGTGGTGCCTTCTCGTCGCGTGCGGCAACAAAGCGATGGCTATTGCGGTTCGAAGGGCGCATGCTGCTTTTGAGGCCGGCGCCAAAGTATTGCGAAAGGTAGGCGCGCATGACCATCCGTTCCCGACGCGAAGTCGTCACCTTTAAGCAACCGTTCCGGATAAGGGGGATTGATCGCCTGTTGCCCGCCGGCACCTATGAAGTCGTCACCGACGAGGAGACGATCGAAGGGCTATCGTTCGAGGCGTTCCGCCGCGTCGCTACTATGATCAAGTTGCCGGTGGAGGGCTCGCGCGGCTTGGCGATGGAGGTGGTCTCGATCGGCTCTGTCGATCTCGCCGACGCGCAACGCGTGGACGCGAGTGCTTCCGATGGCTGACGAGCCGTTTGATCTCGACAGCCACCGCGGCATGGCGGCGCAGAAGGCAACCGACATTCGTCGTGCGCTGGCGGAGGTCGAGACCCATGCGCAGGAGCTGCGCGAGCACCGAGCCGCGGTGGAAGACCACCTGTTGTCGGCTCCCGCCGCGTCATGGCCGGAGGCAGCCGCCAAGGCGCGCTATGTGCTCAAGCTGTACGCCGCGGGCCTGCCGCCGGAAGACACAAGGCATCGCGATCTCGTCGCAGCCGTGCTTGAGGATTTTGCCCGGCTTACCGAGCAGGGTTGAAGGCGGATGCCGTGGCAGGGCCGCGACTCCCGAAGGAGCATGTGACATGACGCTCACGCACGGTCGTTTCATCGCCTACGAATACGACAGGATGGTTGTCCTGTTCTCGATGCTCGACGGCGAAAAGGAGATTCCCTGCGCGGTCTCGACCTCCGCCATGGATGAACTGGAAGGTATTGTGCGCGCGAGAGCGAGCCAACGTGAAGCGCAGTTCATGCGGTTGCGCGAGCGCATCGAAGCCTGCGCCGCCGGGAAATATCAAGCGACTGAGTTCGAGGGCACACCGCCAAGCATCGTTTTGCGCAGCATCGATTTCCGGAAAGAGCGATAGCAGCTTTCCCGGGAGACAAGCGCTCAGAGTGGGCCCCAAAAGAGAGGAACTATATCGCAGTCCGAACGGAGACGCGTGGTTCCTCGGGCGCGAGCCGACAGGTGGAAATGCGTTCATTATCCATCAGCCGAATGCGCCTTCCGGCGGGCGGCTGTCGCACATTATCCGCGCCGGCGCTCCGCCGGCCGGGAAATTTCACGGGTGGCCGCGCTGCATCGGCATTGGATCAGACGGCGAGCCATAGAGCCATCGCAACCAGCACCACAACAAGCAAAGCGTATTCGAGTTTGTGGTTGTAGGAACTGAGAGATCTCCTGTTCGATATCATGTCAATTCCCCTTGGCTGAATTTCCGGCAGCGCGTACACGAAGCGCCGGGCCGGGCGTTGACCCGTTAGAAGGTCTACTGCGTTGGCTGCCACCTATCGGCATGGGGCCGATCCTGCGGCTTCTCGCCGGGGGTTTAGCACTGGGAATTTATGTCGGGGCACGCATTCCTGGCGACGTCAGCCACTTATTGACTTCGGTGGCCGCATCTATCTGGACTGCCTTTCGCAAAAGCTCGTCACGACGGATGCTGGGCGGCATGCCGTCTCCCTGCTCGATTGGGCGGGAGCGCAATTGGCGGTCTCGTCACCGATAGAAGCCATGAGCCGGGCGGTGATGCGAGCGATTGGACACCTTTTTCATCGGGGAGTCGACATAATTCGCATCAGGCGCTTCGAATGGTCACATCGGACATCGAAGCAAGTAAAACAGGGCGCTATTCCCTTCGATCTGAGCCGTTTCCCGCGAAGTCTCCTGGCCGCTCATCAGAAGCATGTCGTCGTCCCAGACCTGCCACTCCCACTTCTGCGGGAGAAGAGCGATCAGCCTCACGTCAAGCATACGCCGCATTGAGGGAAATTTGGCCATACAGCCTCTATGCGCTCCTGACCGTCAACATTCCAGTGGTCTATAGCAGCCTTCGGGCATTTCGACCCCCGAGCCTACGAGGCTGGCCGCGTGTTGATCCTTGCGAGCTCTCGACGCTCGTCATCCGATAACCGCCAGCCCTTGCACTGCCCGCAGAGCTGCCTAAAGATGTCATACAGTTTGCTTCGCGCAACTTCGACGACCTCGGTGTCGTCAAATTCGCGGGAGTTCACAAAGACTGGCAATGAAAAACGGATCTGACCGCTCTCGAACTGAAACGCCAAGCGAACGTCCTCACCTCGTTCGTTGGGCGAAACCATCTCGATGCGCACGATCTTGATCTTGAACTTGTCCATCGCGTCACCTCCCTGGAGGGCCCCTGAATACCATTTTGGCACACAACCGCGAAATGGGTATTGACCGATGGATAGTGAGGGACTCCAACCGTCGTAGAGGACCACGAAGTGTGGGAGTCGCGCTAGATTTGGCTGGCTCCATCTTTAAGTTGATTTTTTCAGCATCCTAATTTGGCTTTTGAACCAAGCAACCGCCATGGCATTAGGACGTTCATGGCTGAGTCATTCGGCACCGAATTTACAATTGTTGAAGTAACGGCTGATGATGCGGTGATCCGCCCAAGCAAGCAACTTTGGGTCGCTGCAGCTAAACCGAGCCAAGCGCTTACCCTGGTTCTGACAGCGATTCCAGAAGGCTGGACGGTGGAGTTAGCGACTGGACGCCTGACGCGCCAGCAGTTGAAAGAGCTGCAAAACCTACACCTCAAGCCTGGCGAAGTGCACAAGCTGACGATGTAAGGGCCGCCTCAGTCGGGTCATTTCGGCCGCCAAGCCCGCTCCTTGCTAAGTAACGAGCTAATAGACCCCGCCGCACAGCAGCAGCGCGACGAGCGCGCTGACCGCCACGACCAGCGCCCAATCCCGTTTTGTGAGCAGTTCATATTCAAACATCGTGATATCGCTAGGCAGCCTCACTTGGTGCTCCCCCCTCTCGGCGAACAACTCCGCACCGGCCGGCGTGATCTTCACGTAGGTTCGTCCATCCATAGCTAGCCGCGGTGGAGCGTGAGCTTGAGGCCGGAATGTCGATTGTAACGCGAATCTGGCGAAGGGAAATAATCGTGTAGCGCTCCCTTGCTAGAGCTGCGCTCGGAACGCGTGTGATGGGTCGCTTCAAGATAGCGCCAGCGCGGGCCGGAGAAACATATGATCACCGGTTCGATCTTCCACAGAAGGAAGGTGCTCAGTGGCCTCGTTCTGCTAGCGCCGCGACGATGTCGGCGGTGGCCCAATCTCAGGCTCAGCACGTGAGCGACCCCATACGGAGCGGCGCGCCGCTGTTGCCGCGCATCGATGTTCATGCCCACTACCTGCCCGCACTATACCGCGAGGCAGTACTCGCGGCGGATCGGCACCCGGATGGTATACCTGGCCTGCCGTCCTGGGATAGTCGGACAGCCATCGAGGTGATGGACCGACTGAACAATACGCGCGGCGATGTTATCGATCTCTTCGCCCGGCGTGCATTTTGGCGACAACGCGGCGGCGCGAATCCTGGCACGCCGGGTCAACGAGGAGGGGGCAAAAGCGGCGGCCGATCATCCAAAGCGCTTTGGATTCTTTGCTTCCCTCACTCTGCCTGACGTAGACGGAGCGCTCGCGGAGGCGACCCACGCACTCGACGTGCTGAAAGCCGATGGTGTGACGCTGGAGAGCAATCATCGCGGCATCTACATGGGCGACAGCCGGTTCGATCCGTTATTTGCTGAGCTCGATCGTCGGCGGGCGATAGTGTTCATGCACCCGACGTCGCCCTTTTGCCCCTGCTGCCAAACGGCCGGGCTAACCTATCCTCGGCCGATGCTCGAGTTCATGTTCGAGACCACGCGCGCCGTCTCGAATCTTATTCTGACAGGCACGCTCGACCGCTTCCCCAATATCCGGTTTATCGTGCCACACGCCGGCGCCGCCGTACCGGTTCTGGCCGACCGCATCGTGGGTCTGGCCCCGGCGCTGCAGCTGCCGAATCCCATCGAGGCGGATCGGGTCTTCGCCCGCCTGCGCGGCCTCTACTATGACTTGGCTGGGTTTCCGCTCCCGCGGCTGTGCCGGCGCTGGAGAAGATCGCGGATCCGGGACGCATCTTGTACGGCAGCGATTGGCCGTTCACGCCCTTGCCGATCGTCACACGCCTGGCTCAGGAGCAGGATGCAACGCCGCTCCTCGATGATGTTCGCCGGCGGCACGTCCTCTATGATAATGCGCTAGATCTGTTCCCGAGGTTGATGAACTGACGAATTGAGACGCTCCGAGGACAGCATGGCCAACAATAGCGAATTGTCAGAGGTGATCCAGCTAGGCCACGAGTTGATCTTCCTTGTCGGGACCGCGCATGACGATCTTCAGGGCGTCATCGGGCAAGGCCGCTGGGGTGCCTTGGCCTCATCCCACGGCGCGCGCAGCCAGACGTCGCGCTCCTCATCGTGGTCAGGATCATCGGCATCGCTTTCGGATGGATCGGCGCGAGCTGGGCGAGAGAGTACGCTGGCACAGGTCACTATGTCGCATCAGCTTCGCAGGAACTCCTTGGGCGGTACAAGCGTCCCGTGGGCTCATGGGGCCTTGTATTCGGAGGAAGCGACAATGAGGAAAGAATTGATAATCACGGTAGCGGCGGGCTGCCTGATTGGCTTGACGAGCCTTTCGGCCCTTGCGGCAAGCGCTTTCGAAGGCGTGTGGAAGGTCAAGGACACGGCTGGGAAGCCCTTCGAGATTACTCTGTCGAGCGGCGGCGCAGCCACAGCAACGCGAGGTGAGGGCATGACCGGTACATGGAAGGAAGAGGGTGATGCCGCGCTGATTACCTGGAACACCGGCTGGACAACAAAGATCACAAAGCAAGGCAATCAATATCACAAGGCCGCTTATCGCAAAGGCCAGTCACTCGACGCCGCGCCGGCCAATAGCTCGGACGCACAAAAGGTCAAATGACGGCATCGGTTTTCCGGTTTGAGCCATCCACGCCAGGATGTTGGTGACCGGCGGGCCGCCCGTGTGCGGCGGTGGCGGCATGCCCCAGCGCATCATTGTTAGCGCGCATCCATCGCCGGCACTGCGGACAATCGGCGCGGCGTAGTCCGGGAACACCCCTATGGGCGACATCATCCGCTATGGTGCGACGGACGGAATGTTTGTCGACTCATGGGTCAGATCCAGCGCCGCGAGCCGGTTCAGGCTGCCAAGCTGCCGTGCCGGGTCCGCCGAGTCGGCAAGGGAGCCAAGCAGCCGCCGATAGGCTCGCTCGGCAACCGCCGACGGCAGCGGCGCTTCGTCGAATTCCTCGATATACTTGCCGACGATGCCATCAAACAGGGCGCACATCGCCCGTTGCTCGGGGTGATCAGCGGCAAGCCGCGAAAGTTTGAGCTGGAGGGCTTTGAAGGTCTTGAGACCTGGATGCTGGCCCGAAAGCCAAGCGTATAATTCCTTCATGGACAGCTCCTAGGAAGAAGCTGCAAACTTGTACATGAGCGGACGACGCTCGAATAGCGGCTTTAGGTACAGGGGCCGTGCGAATTCGCAAGTTGGAATGGCGGCCCGAAATGGCGGCTATTGGAACTTTGCCGCTGCGTTCGCGGTCGTGGTGTCCGCTGCAGCCCTCCTCGCGAGAGCACTTTGAATTCTGCCGGCTAGCGTACTCGGCTCTAAGCCCCTCCCGTAATCCTTCCATATGTGTTGCTTCCTTTTCGGGAGCGTACTCCCTTGGAATTTAAGAAGCTGCCGTACTATCGCTCACCCGGCCACCATGTTGAGGGCGGATCGCTAGCAGAAATCTTGTTCGGCCGCAGCGCCACCAGATGGCTGCGCTTGTAGGGATAGCCGCGTTCCTCCGAGCACAGCTTGCACCTCATGTAGCGCTCTAGCTCGTGGATCGGCGTCGTCTTCCGCCGCCGGATGATGTCGAGGGCGACCGTCTGGTGCGTCTCGCAGCCGAGGCACTTCACTTCCAGATAGGTATATCCGGCGTTGAGCGCATCGCTGAGCGCAGGCGAGGGCTGGGCAGGACCCTGGAAGGCGAGCATCCGCTTATTCCATGCCTCGCAGGCCAGCTTGTCGGCCTGCTTGCGTGCCTCCGCAGCGCGCTCCGCTGCCGCGCGCACAGAGGCGCCGTAAATGGTTTCTCGGGATTTGGTGCCCATGCCCCCAGCATCGCGCCCGGTCGTTGCTGGAGCAAGCCGCTAGAGCTTGTGGATTGACGTGGAAAAGCAACCCGGCGCAACCATAGGCTACTGCACTTGGCGGTTCGCGGCTTGATTGCGTGGGTCTTTTTGTTCGGATAGTCTCAGGCTATTCTGAATAGGATTTCCAATAAAAATCAGAGGCTTGGGGGCTGAAACGTGATTCTTTTGAAGCTGCGGGGGAACCCTCTACAGAGATTTCTGTTGACAGGTGTCAACAGAAATATACATTTGGGCTCGTGATGGCCAAGA
Organism: Bradyrhizobium sp. Leo114; assembly: GCF_055229415.2. Lineage (NCBI taxonomy): Bacteria > Pseudomonadati > Pseudomonadota > Alphaproteobacteria > Hyphomicrobiales > Nitrobacteraceae > Bradyrhizobium > Bradyrhizobium sp. Leo114. The sequence goes on from NZ_JBUYEN020000010.1 coordinate 130,948, forward strand.
GGCCAGCGCACCCGAACAAAGAGATTGAGGCTGCCGTAGTGTACGCCGAATCCCTGGGTTGGAGGTTCCGCAAAATGGGGCATTGGGGTCGCCTCTTTTGCGCTCAAGCAAATCAAGACGGCTGCCAATTCGGCGTGAACGGCACTCCGCGGAGCGCCGACGCGCACGCGCGCCAGATTCGCCGGGCGGTTGATCGCTGCCCGCACAAGGAAGAGGAGTAGAACGATGAAAACGTTTGAGTTCAGCATCATCGCTTCGGGCCTCGATCCGAATGCGGAGAACTTTGAGGCGCGCTTCTACAAAGCCGGCTGCGATGACGCGTTGATAGCTTTCCAAAAGGGCCACATCATAGTGGATTTTGCCCGGGAGGCGGCGACGATTCATGAGGCCATAGCGTCGGCTGTGGAAAACGTTCGCCAAGCGGGAGCCCGCGTTGACCGAATTGAACCGGATCCGCTTGTGAACCTGACGGATATCGCCGCTCGTTCTAAGCTGACGAAACAAGCAATTTCGAACTACGCCAAGGGCACGCGTAAGGACAACTTCCCGGCACCCGTCGCCCGCGTTACTTCGGAGGCGCCGCTCTACGACTGGTCTGATGTTTCTCATTGGCTTGCCAAAGAGAGAAAGATTGACCCTTCGGAGGCAATCTTTGCCAGCGTAGTGAAAGAGGCAAACGACGCAATCGAAAGCGGCGAGACCCAGCTTGCTCCTCGCCTAAAGAAGCGCGCGGAGGAAGAAGAGCGCGCGCTTGAAGCGGCATAAGTTTCGTGGCTTGGAAAATAAGCGAGGCCGCCCAAGGCGGCCTCGCAAAACATCCGCTAGTTTTTAACCTCGGGAGCGCTGTCGGTAAGAACAGCCTTAATGGCGAGGTCCATCTTCTGAATTCCTTGCTCGAACTCCGGGCGGCCGCTCGCTCCCAGCCTCAATATGGCCGTCGAATTATCTACACGGGTTTTGATTTCGGCTCGAACATCTGCGGCGTCGCGCTCGGCAAGCTCGGCGACTAGGTCAATGATTGCTCTCAATAGATGCGTGGTTGCCAAATAGCGGCCCACCTGAGCCGGCGTTTCCTGCATCTGATCAGTCATCAAGTTCCCGCCTTCATGGACGCGGAGAGCCAAGCGGCGCGGCGGTAATCTTGATCACCGCTGCCTTTACATCGAAAATCCCAAGCACAAAGCACGCTAAAGAGGCGATTCCCACCAAGATCGCCAAAGCGTGAAAAACCCGTGCGGCCCACAACAAACTTTGTGACCGAGGTGTCGGTTTCACCCAAGGATGGTCCCATATTCGCTGTTTTGCAGCAACGCTGTCGGCTTGCAACAAATTGACGACGTATGCTGCGAGCGTCGCCAATAAAGCGAATGCGACGCCACCGGCAAACCACAACAGGCTATTCGCGACAGCACTGATCTCCCCGCTTCCGACGCGCCCCTGCGCGGCCAAACTCCCTACAAATGCCAGTAGAGCAATCGCAGCGCCCCCGTTTACCAGGACGGCCGATCGGAGCGCCAAGTTTGCCGCATCAGTCGCCGCCTTGTTCCTACTCGCCCACTCTTCGTGGTGCTGATCGTGCGCGCGTTCGGCGTCCTTCTTTGCGAGCTCGTGAGCCCATTTGCGTTTTTCGAATTCGTCATGGTCGGTCGCCATGGTGCCTCACGACAAAATAGCCAGCCAAGCTCGGTGGAGGTTCTCGACGGCAGCGGCAATTGTCGTGAAGCCAGAGGACATGGTGACAAGCTGGGTGAAAAGCGTGCCGATAACAGTTTTGCTGGGCGACTTACTAACGACCTGATCGGAAATCGCGGTCGTCACTTCGATCAGTTCTCGCTTCAACTCTGCGCTTGCAGTCTGTTCCGCGGCGACTCGCTCAACAAGATCCTTCAGCCGCGCCGCAAATTCAGCGCGCTCGGTGCCTTCGCTTATCGTGATCGCAGCGTCGATGCGCGCAAGATTGCCGGTGTTGATCACTCCGACGTTCGAATTCGATATTCTAATGTGATTGTACGTTCTCGACATTGATGCTGCTCTGGCTAGCGCCTCGACCGGAATTCGACCGCCAGTGCGACCAGATCCGACCATGAAATCCATATCGTCCAGAGCCTGATTAGAGCTGGCAGACAACATCAAATATTGCCGAAATCTGATGTCCTCTAAACGGCCATAGCACGCAAGACACAGAGGTGCGCCACCTTCGCTCTCATCGTCACCGACCAGGTATACCGCCGGCGTGGGGCACTGTGAGCACTTTGTCATACGTTGATATCAGCCGTGTCTGGCGGGAGAGGGCGTTCGCCATCGAAGTCGGCGTGCGTCAGCAATGCGCCGAGACCGAACAGTACCATGCCGCCGATCCAGATCAGGCTTGTGGCCGTGAGATATGCCGACGTTCCGACTCCGACCGAGCCCGTGAGTCCCATCAGGGTGCCAGCGTTGAACACAAGTCCAACCAAACCCCACAACCAAAAGAGCATGGAAAGAAAATGCCGCCCGACGCCCTGACGGCCTCGGAGGCGAAATGTCTGCTCCCATTTTTGCTCGTGTGAAAACGACCCCATTAGGACTTCCCCAGTGCCCATATTCGCGGCGGCATCCAACCGCAACCGCAGGGCGAAGGCAAGGGGACGTTCGTCTCATATCCTCCGGCATCCAATACCTCCCGGAATTCCTTGCGACGAGCGACGATTTGCTCGATCTTGGTCGAGGGCAACGGGCGAGGGCCACTATGGGGGTTTCAGATTTCATCGCATTAGACGTTGAGACGGCCAATGCCGATTCGGCCAGCATCTGCTCGATAGGGCTAGTGCACTTTCGGCAGAACGAGGTTTTCAAGTCGCTGACGATCCTGGTAGATCCGCAGGACTACTTCGATCCAATGAACATTTCGATCCACGGCATCAGGCCGGACGATGTCGCCGGTAAGCCGACGATGGACAAAGTGCTGCCGGTCATCAGCTCGGTACTCGAAGATACAGCAATCGCTCACCACAGTCCCTTTGACCGGACGGCACTGGCGCGCGCGGCCCAGAAATACGGAGCCAAGGGCCTTCCCTGTGTGTGGGTTGATACTCTGCAGGTAGCTCGCCGGAGTTGGGAGCACTTCCGAGAAGATGGCGGCTATGGCTTGGCAAATCTGGCTCGAGCGTTCAGCATCGACTTTCGACACCATGATGCCTCCGAGGATGCTCGGGCGGCCGGTCTATTGCTGCTACAGGCCATCAAGAATGGCGGAAAGACTTTGCAGAATTGGGTAGATGAGGTCGGCTATAAATCTACGGCAGAGACGCCGACTCCGAAACGTATCAACCCAGTTCGGTATGAGCGGATCGCCCGTGATGGGAATCCTGATGGCCCACTGTGGGGCGAGACCATCGTGTTCACCGGCGCCCTACAAGTTAAGCGTTCCGAGGCTGCTTTAGCCGCAGCCGAGGCCGGCTGCACGGTGGCTGACTCCGTCACGAAAAAGACCACAATCCTAGTAGTCGGCGATCAAGATCTCCGGCTCACCAAGGGGCAAGAAAAGAGCTCGAAGCACCGTAAGTGCGAGAGTCTGATCGCCGCCGGCGCGGCCATTCGAATCGTCGGCGAGAGCGACTTCATGCTGATGGTTGGGCATTAGGTGCAAGGTCGCCCTTCATCTGGCCTTCACATCAGCTCGTCCGTCTCTCTCTCTTGATGGTCGGAACGCGAGGACGCTACGAGTGCGGAATGCCTCCGATTTCCATTGTTTTCGCCTTCCAGTAGATGCCATCAAGTTGATGTCCCAGTACCCACTGTCCGTTTCGGTCGAAAGCGTGTCTTGAAGGGTGAACGTGCCGTCGGCCGAGAGCGGCGCGTCGAGTGATCGTGGGTTCAAAGAATCAGAAGCAAGTTGTTGTGCTGCCCACGGTGTTGCAGGTCACGGAACCTGGGCCGCGCGCCAGGCAGCGGCGGCCGTACTTTCTTGGGCCGCAACAGATCTGTTCGCTAGATTTCGGCGCTGCTCGTCCGCGGTAATCTGCGAACGGGTTTGCGGCATCCGGAGGTCAGCTTCGGCGCGAGTGATCGTCTTTGCGTCCAGTTCTTCAGCCAGCAGGCTACTGGTGGCCCAATTCTGATCGAAGAGGTCAGGGTAGGTGAGGAACGGTCTCACGCCTTGAGCCGCGGCATAGGCGCACTTGTTACGAACAACATCCGATCAAATTGGATGAGGCGATGACATCGTGGTCAAAGGACGCTTATGATGCACTGAAGTAAGCTAACCGTCATAGCCTTCGCGGTCGGTAAGAAAAAGTACATCTTATCCCGTATCCCGTCGTTCACCAGGGGCTGGGCGCGTTTTCGGTCGGCGGACAAATATTCAGGCATTTTCTCCTGAAGCTCGCCAATCCTCGATAGCACGACCACCAAATAACGAGCTTGGTCGCGGCCTCCGGCACTCCTGGCGGCATTGAGATTCTCTAGAGCAACCTTTGCTTCCTCGTGGAACTGAAACGCGGCATAGAAGCGTCGGCCTGCGACGGCATTGAAGCGAGCCGCATTTTGCTGCTCCAGCGCTTTCCCGGATTCAGATCGAATATACTCCGCCTCGTCAGGCGGCACCGTTTCAACAGCGTCCACAACGCCGGACAGGGCTTTTTTAATCTTATCAACCGCCATCGCCGTGTAGGTTGGATCTTTGCAGCGGGTGTCCCCGATTGACTGCCCCAATGCTGCAGAATCCATGATGCCCAGCGAAACGAATACAACGGCGACCCATCTCATCATCATGGGAGCAGCCCCCTGTTCCTAAGCCACAGCACGCCGCAGGAGATGGCGAACAGGACCGCCGCGAAGATGATCGTCTGCACCCCGTCAGTGCGCTTCGGTATCACAGCACATCTCCAATCAGAATTGCGAGCAAGTTGCGCGCGGTCATTTAGGCTTCGCCTCAGCTCGAGCCGGCGGCAAATCCGCACTAATTGTGTGTCCTTGCCGTCAGCTCATTCTTGAGGGCTACCGCAGCCGTTGCCGGGTGGTTTAGGGGATTTTTGACGCAGTAGTTATCTATCCAAGCGTAGTAGGCCACAGACTGCGGTTTTGGATGCATAAAATCGATGTCGCTCACCATGTTAAAGCCAGACAGAAAGCCATCGAGCCAAGACTGCAACTGGAGGGTGGCTGGCTTATCGCCGGTCGCCCGATATTTCTGCCATTCGGCGCACGTCAGCATTCCGGCGCCATATACCATTCTATTCTCGTCTGCTCGCGCTGGCTGTGACGCCACGAGAAGGCCGAGCACCAGTGCGGACGTTCCAAACTTCCCCGCCATCTATTTCCCCCTCTTCAGCCCGATATCGACCAGCCACCGGATGGCAAACTAGGGTTTGCATCGGTAACGGTAGGCCCGCGAACCTGCTTCATCCGCCCACGACCAGACCATTGAGCCGCTGATGCGATCAAGCACAATCGAGGTCGGCACCCCCATTCGAATTGCCGCCATGCTCATTTTTGAGCCGAGGAAATATAGCAGGACCTTGTCGTCGGTCATTCCTTTAGCTTGCCGGTTTCGGAAGCCGAAATAGACTTGGTCGGATGTCCCCATCGTCTGCGCTACGCGAAGCTCAACTGCCGGAAGCTCTGTATCGATATAGATCTGATTCACATCTTTCTCGCGTTCGGCGCCACCTCGCTCGCTACCCTCGAATTTGCAAGGAAGCGTCAGTTGCTCAGCCCAGGAGGAGGTCGGGCCGGTTAGCGCAGCAACCGCGATTAATAAAATTGCCGCCGTTCTTCGGTTGATTGCCATTGTTTCTTTGCCCCCTGAGTTTTAAGCCGCATCGTCCGAAGTGATGCACCGGAATCCCATTGCGTCCCACCAGCCCGCCGGTATGTCGTGCGGGTTCCCCGGAGGGTGCGTCACCTCATAGGCTTCGTTCGGGTCGTTGGCAGGCATCATCAAAGCTCGTGGATCGTGGATGTGGGGGGTAGTGAAAGGGGATCGCCCTAGGTGCGTTCTTTTTGGTTCCGGCGGAGAGGGGGAGGGAGCGGCGGGGCGGTTTCCTCCACATTTCTCGCTGAAATCCACCTCGATTTTGCCCCCGAAAAAATTGTCTAATCGAATTGTACCTTACCCGCTTTTATCGCACCAAACTTGCCGGCTCGCCGTCCTAACGGGTTGAAACTACAACAATTCCGAGTAACCTCCGAGCGCACCAATGGTCTAACCCATTGATATAAAAGGCGTTTTTTCCGTCCCTTGTTCCCGCATTGTTACTCGCAGCGAATGTTAGTACCAGCGAGTGTTCAGCGTCTCACGCGCTTTCGTGTGGCTCCTTATGAGTTGGTCACCTCCGGAGACACTCGCGTTGCAGCCTGTTGTCCAAGCCTTGTACCCAGTGTCTCTCGAACAGAGTCCGGCGTTTGCTCCCGTGGTTCTCGCATCTCTATTTGAACGAAGATCCGGCGAGACAAAAGCACTGTTTCCTTGCGAGAGAGTTGCGGCGTAGCTCAGCGTAGAAATCGGCCGGCTCTTCTCGCATGTATAATCGCCACGAGGCCCGAGCAGCGTTCGATCAAGGACAATCGGGCAGGGTGCGGTTGGGCATATTGTGCGACCCTGTTCTTCAGCGCGCGCACCGCCGGACGTCGATGCTGGCCTTTGCCGCCAGTATAGACTAGAGGCCAGAATGTTTGCGTCCTGGGTTCGAGTCGTCCCCCGCTACCATCGAGATCTGTAAGAATAGCTTAGTCCCACACACTTCCTAGACGTGCGGGTCTCGGAATTTGTTCCGATACCGAGCGTACCTACCGTCGCGGAAAGGGACGCGATCGATCTGCGGCCCCTGCTGCGCGCTGCCCGCCATTTCGACCAGCAAGGCCGGCAGCTTCGCTGGCCTGCGCCGCGATTCAGCAGGTTGCGGTGCCCGGTCTTGCCGCATCAGGGCGGTCAGGGGCGATCCGGCGGAACGATGGCTGTGCGGGGACGCTCGTGCCGTCATAAAAATGTAATGGTCCCGACCTAGCTACCGTGCCGCAGATCGCTGCGTTTGTAAGGGGGCAGGGCGTTTGATGCGAGATGCGCTCGCAACCGCGCGCGTCCGCAGGGCATGTACCTGCCGGCCGCTCAGTCAAGGATTGGCGCTGATGCTCGCGCTGTCCCCGATCGGCGGGGCGATGGCGCGCGAGCGGCACATCAACTTTGATCTGGCCGCGCAGCCGCTCGGCAGCGCCTTGGTTGAATTCGCCAATCGGACAGGCATGACGGCGCTGATCGACGGCGAGTTGGCGAATGGGTTGCACTCGCCGCCCGTCAAAGGTCGTTTTTCTCCGACCGACGCCCTGCAGGTGCTCCTTGCCGGAACGGGCCTTGCGATCCGCTACGTCGGTGCCAACGCTTTCACGGTAGGCCCGCCGCCGCCGAATCCAACAGTCGGCATCCCGGGATCGCAATCGACGCATCGCTCTGACGAGAGTGCCTATTTTGCCGAGCTTCAGAATTCCGTCGAGCGCGCGTTGTGCCGTAATGACGACACGCGGCTTGGCACTTACCGCGCTGCATTTCAAGTGTGGATCGAAGAGAGCGGGCGGATACGGGCCCTGCATCTCCTTGGTTCGACCGGCAATGAAAGCCTCGACGCGGCGATCACGACGCGAATTACGAGTGACACCGTCGTGCCCCCGCCACGGGATTTGCCGCAACCGATCACGATAATCCTGCGCGCCGCGTCGTCGAATGGTGGTTGCTCTCGCTCCGCGGGGGCACGACCATGACCGGCGCGCGAGCACGAATGATGAAGGTTTTCGAAGCAAGCTATCAACGGTTTCGCGAACGTCTTCGCTGGAGGCTTGGCTCGGACGCGTTGGCGACCGAGGTGCTGCATGAAACCTGGCTGCGAATAGCGCGCATAGACGATGTCGGCTTGGTGCAGCAGCCCGAGGCCTATCTGTTCCGGATGGCTCTCAATGTCGCGGCGGATCAAAGGGAGAAGGACAATCGGAAACTCACCGCTTCTGAGATCGAAGCGATTCGTCACACGATGGATGGCGCGCTTGATCCAGAGCGCATAGCTGAGGCGCGAGCGGAGCTTGCGATGCTCCGGGCTGCACTGGAAGAGCTGACGCCGCGCCGCAAAGCCATTCTGCTTCTCGCGCGGCTGGATAATGTGAAGCACGAGGAGATCGCAGAGCGGTTTGGCATTTCTCCCCGGATGGTCGAGAAGGAGCTCTTGAATGCGCTGCGGCATTGCTCCAATCGGCTTGAAAGAAAGCTGAATCGCAGGTTCAGTTCTGGTCCCCGAAAAGGGTCTTAGAAGTGCTATGCGCGAAGACGATCCGATCACACCGCCCGACATGCGGGCGACCATTAAACAAGAAGCACAGCAATGGCTGGTGCTCCTGACCTCCGGACGCGCCACCGTGGCCGATGCCGCGGCGTTGAAACGCTGGTGCGAGCGCAGCGAACTGCACGCTGAAGCCTTCGCGGAAGCGAACCTGCTCTGGGACAACATCGCATCGGCATCGCGACGTCCCCGGCGCGCGGTCTTCAACCGACGCACGATGTTGGCTGCCGCGGGGGCATCTGCGGCGGCTGCGGCACTCGGCTACTTTGTTGTGAAGCCGCCGCTTGATCTTTGGCCGTCGGCCTCCGAGTTGCGGGCGGACCTGCGGACCGCAATAGGCGAGCGACGTCGGATTGCGCTGCAATCGGGCGCCTCGATCGATCTCAACACGCGTACGAGCCTCAACATGCCACACGCGGCCGGTGAAGGGCCGCTGGAACTGGTGTCGGGTGAAGTGGCCATCGTCACAAGCAAGTCGCTCGATGCGCCGCTGACGATCACGGCAGCAGGCGGCCGCATCCGCGCTGTCGACGCGCATTTCAATGTACGCTGCGAAGGTGTGCGGGCGACCGTGACCTGCGAACGCGGCTCGGTGGCGATCGACTACTCCGGAAACTCCGTCACGCTGTATGAAGGCCGGCAGGTCGCCTATGCCCAAGGCGCTTTGGAGCCCGTTGTCGCGGCCGATGTTGGAGCCGTCCTGGCTTGGCGCGAAGGCCAGTTGGTGTTTCGTCAAACCCCACTTTCAGAAGTGATCGGCGAGGTCAACCGCTATCGGCCAGGGCACATCATGCTCATGAACGAAGCGCTTGGTCGGCGTCGCGTGGAAGTTCGGCTTACGCTCGACCGTATCGACGATCTCATTGCGCTTATCCAGGACGTTTATGGCGCGCGCATTACACAACTGCCCGGCGGTGTCGTCGTTGTGTCATAGAATACGCCGAATGCGTGTGCGACGAGAACATTCCCTCTCCTTCGAATTTTTTTCTCCGGCGCGGTTCAGTAACGCGCTGCTCGGCCGGTCTTACCGGGTGACATTGAGGGGATAGGCTCAAGACGCGTTTGTAGCGGGCATCCGACAGTTGGATGTCCGGGCGGCGTCGTCTGAACGGCATGTTCCCGACCGATTAAGAACCGTCGAGGAATGATCATGGCGTCGAGCAGTCGCAAGTCGCAGTTCACAATACGTCGTGCCAAGTTGTTTGCGACCGTCAGCGCTTTGGCTCTCATTGCGACTGTGCCGGGCGCAATGGCGCGGCCTCTTGGCGGACAACCATCGTCTCCCACGGCCGCTGCGGTCGCGGCCGCTCAGGCCGTCCAGCTCGAGGCTTCGCAGGCGGCGCGTGATGCGCAGAATGCCTTGAAGCGCGCGACACTTGCGGTGCAGGCCATGCAGGCAAGCCAGCAGGCCGCTCGCGATGCGGCGCGCGTCCAGCTCGGCGCCACGCCGGATATCGTGCCCAATGGCTTGCGGCCGGGCGGTCTTCAGGTGGCTCCGGGCGTGGCCACAAGGGCGAACCTGTGGCAGGGGGCGGAGCTCCCGACCGAGACCGTCAGTGGCGGCAACGCCAACGTCACGATCAAGCAATCGCAGCAGAAAGCCATCCTCGAGTGGAAGACCTTCAACGTCGGCGGCCGCACCCAGCTCTATTTCGACCAGCGCGCAGGCGGTTCAAATGCGTCGGATTGGATCGCGCTCAACCGCGTTCTCGATCCTTCGGAGGCACCGAGCAGAATCCTCGGCTCCATCAAGGCCGAAGGCCAAGTCTATATTATCAATCGGAACGGCATCATCTTCGGTGGCGCGAGCCAGGTGAATGTGGGGGCGCTCGTTGCTTCTTCGCTGGCCTTGTCCAATGAGCAGTTCCTGGCCGGTATCAACAAGCAGCTTTACGGTACCGACGCGAGCGGCAACACCTACGTCTACAAGCCCCAGTTCGGTTATCTGGAGCAACGGCAGCCGAACCAATTCGTCTCCGTCAACGACCCCAGTCAGGTTCCGGGTGCGGTGATCGGCGCGGCGCCGGGCAACGTGAGCGTTGAGGCCGGCGCTCGGATCGAGACCGCGAGCGCCGGCAAGGTCATGCTGTTCGCGCCGAAAGTGATCAATTCCGGTCAGATCTCCGCCCCGGATGGCCAAGTGATCATGGCTGCCGGTGAGCAGATCTATCTCTTGACCAGCCAAACGGGCGTGCGCGGTCTGGACGTCGCCGTATCGTCACCGATGCGCTGGCTGTTCGACTATTATGCGATGCAGGCCGCGACCAATCCGTTAGCTCCGACCAATGCCTTCACGCAGGATCTGCGCGACATCGTCTTCCCCGAAATGGCGGCGAGGGCGGCTTCGGTCGGCTACCGCGTCGCCAATGACGGTGTGATCCAAAGCGACCGCGGGAATATTACGATCATGGGTCGCGAGATCGTACAAGACGGCGGGCTTTTCACGACCACAAAGCTGAACAACCGTGATGGCTCGATCCGGCTGCTCGCCTGGGATCAAGGCATGATGGCGAACGGCAGCTCGTTCAGCGGTTCGCCCCTGCAATACTGGTCGACCGGAAGTCTGACCCTGGGCTCGAACAGCGTCACCCTGGCGACACCCGACCTGAGCGACGTCGAAGAGATCGAGCAGACATCGCTCAAGACACGTTATCAGCCCGGCCGCGTCGAGTTGCGCGGAAACCTGATTGATGTGAAGGCAGGCGCAAGCGTGATCGTTCCGGCGGGCAAGATCAGCATCGTGGCAAGCACCTCGCCGCTTTCGGGGGAAGAGCCGATATCCGGCGAGCCGACCGTTCGCGACGGCAGCCGCGTTTACATCGGCGAAAATGCCTACTTGAGCGTCGCGGGCCTGCAGGACATCGCGGTGTCGATGGACCGCAACTTCGTCGAGGCCCAGCTCTACATAAACGAGCTGCGCGATACGCCGCTCTATCGTGATTCCTGGTTGCGCGGCCTCAAAGTGATCGTGGATCGACGGCGATCGGGTGACTTCACCAGCGGGCCCATGGCCGAGGTCAATTGGATCGACGGCCAGCCCGGCCGTTGGGTAGGCACGCCTTTGGCCGACGTCTCATCCTGGGTCGGCGTGGGCAAGACTGATCTTGCCGAACTCTCCACCAAGGCCGGCTCGATCGTAATAAAATCCAGCGGTTCGATCATTACCCGCGAGGGCTCATTGCTCGACGTCTCGGGTGGGTCGGTGCGCTATACGGATGGTTGGAACACGACCACCAAGCTGCGCGGCGCCGATGGACGAGTCTACAATATTGGCGACGCCTTGCCCGACCAGCTCTACACGGGGGTAGCGGGGGGCTTTACCCGTCGCCATGACCGGTGGGGTATCAGCGAAACATGGACTGACCCGCTCGGCAAGTCAGCGCGCACGTTCGAGAAGGGATACACCGAGGGGCGTGACGCCGGTGAGATTCAACTCTTTGCAGCCGAAGCACTCGTTCTCGAAGGTAGCTATTGGGGCGGCGTGGTTGTCGGCGAGCGCCAGGCGGCGCTCGGTAATCCAGCGAAGGCTGGTACGTTAAAGATTGGCGCCAACAGCGATCCGGCCCGGTTGTGGCTACCCGGCGAGCTCATCATCGCGAGCGATCCGGTTCGCTTGGCTGATGATTTCAACGTCTCGAGCCCGCTCGACACCATCTGGTACGATCCGAATTCGGCCAATCCGCATCGTGACAAAGTCACCTATCTCGATCCCGCCGTGCTTGCCCAGTCCGGCATGGGTTCCTTCGAGTTCTATGTCGCCAAGGGTTTCACGCTCGGTGAAGGCGAAGCGCTCGAACTCCTGCCCGGAGCCAAACTGAACGTTATCTCCAACGTGCCGAACAACCTGCCGACCACATTCACTATCGACGGGACGATCCGTATCGCCGGCGGCGATATCTGGTTCGTCGGCCAGCACAACACTTTCGGGGCAAATTCGCGGATCGACGTCAGCGGACAGTGGATCAATGAACTTTTGAACCCGGCAGCGTCGCTCTTTCGGAAGATCGATGGCGGTACGGTTCAGGTCGCCGGAGACTTCGAGCAAGGCGCTGTTATCGACGTTTCTGGCGGGGCAAAGCTCAGCGGTGGCAGCAAGCCCAGCATCACAGCCGGTGACGCGGGACGTATCAGGCTGGGAATTGCCGATGCCGATATGCTGTCGAATATCGATCTTCGCGGCTATGCGGCGGGCTCGGGCGGCGAACTGGAGCTCATCACGAGCTCCGATGTCGAATTGGGCGGCGCCGGCACAAATACCGCCGCTTTCCATCTGAACGATTCTCTTTTGGGTGATCGCGGCTTCCGCTCGCTGGCGATCACGACGCAAGGCACGATTACGGTTACCGAAGGGGCGAACATCGACCATCGCGTCTCCAATCTGGTGATCGATACTAAAAAGGCATTCGCTGCCGAAACGGGGACGTCCATCGCGGCTCTCGGAACGCTTGCCGTTCTGCCTGTCTACGAGCGGGTCGAACGCAAGCCCAATGCTCTCAGTCTGGCAGGCGGAACCAATGTCACCGTCGGTGCTGGCGCCGTCGTCAGGACTGACATCGGCGGCACCATTTCTCTTGCGACCTCCGAAACCGGCAGCCAGGTTGTGGTCAAGGGCACGCTGGATGCCCCTGCAGGAACGATCCAGCTTTCGGCGAACAACGGCGACGTTATGCTCGCTGATGGCGCCGAATTGCTGGCGCGTGGCGTATCGACGCTGGTCAAGAACGGAAACCTTCAACCTGTCGTCGACGTTCGTCCTGGCGGCTCCGTGGGCATCAAAGGCGTCATGCTGGACCTCGATGCCGGTTCGCTCATAGACGTCTCGGGCGCGAGCGGTATTGTCCAGGTTCCGATAGGGGGCCTCCAGCACAGCAACCTCGACTCCCGCATCGATAGCAACGGCGGTTCGATCTCGCTCACGCTGCAATGGGGTGTGATTGCAGGTCGTCTGGTCGCTAAGGCGGGCGGCCCTGGTGCGGTTAACGGCAAGATCTCGATAAACGCGGAGGTCTCGGGCGGCTTCAATCCGATCGAGGCGATCAAGAACGATGCGGGGCTCGGACAACTCGATCCCGACTGCTGGGGATATGCGGCCAACGGTGCGTGCGACTACAACCCGCTCGACGTGATCGGGTTCGACCTTGCGCGAATCGCCCGGGATTTGGGGATTCCAGCATCGGGCTCATGGCTCATTTCAAAGGAAATGATCGAAGCCGGAACCGGCGGAAACATCATCATCACCTCCGCGCCACCGGCAAGTGGTAGCGGTGTTGATCCGAGAAATTACGGCTGGACCGACGCGACCATTCAAGAACTCCGGGATACTGTCGGGACGGACTTGCTGGCGATTTTCCCGTCCACTGTGCAGGTTCGCAATGCGTACATTCGACCGGGTGTGCTGGCGTCGGGCTCTTTCGCCGACGTGTCGCTGACGACGGCAGCAAGCATCAAGCTCGACAACGCGGTCGTCAAAGCGGATCGTTCTCTTCAGATTTCGGCACCGCTCGTCAATCTCAACGGCGGCCGCTCCAGCCTGATCGCGCCATACATGTCATTGACTGGAACCGGACAGTCCAGCACCAGGCGCGAAGGCGGGCTCACATTGGTCGCATCCGTGATCGACGTGAACAGTGAGATGAATATCCGCGGCTTCGCGGAAACGGCCTTCGATACATCCGAGTTGCGGCTCAATGCACCGTTCGACGCCAGCATCCCGCCGCTCTCTGTTCTCGATGTCGATGGAGCGTTGGTTTTGAGAGCCGGGCAGGTCTATCCGGCGACGGGCACCAAGGCGACAATCAAAGCGTCCGATCGGATAACGGTCGACCGGAAGGACGTGGTCGCTCCGCCGTTGTCGGCCGGCGGCAGTTTGACTCTGGCGGCGCCTGTCATCGAACAGAACGGCGTGCTTCGAGCGCCGTTCGGGCAGATAACGCTGAAAGCAAGCGAGCGTCTGATCCTCGGTGCCGGCAGTGTGACATCGGTGTCGGGTGCTGGGCTCACCGTGCCATATGGAAGTCTGTCCAACGGAGAGAACTGGCTCGATCCGACCAAGCCAGGTGCGGTGGGCGCCGACGGTGTTCTGACCTCGCCTCCCGAGAAGCGGATTTCGCTTGAAGCCCCGGTTGTCGAGAGTCGGGCGGGGTCGGTCATCGACGTCCGCGGCGGCGGCGACCTCTACGCCCGTGAGTTCGTGCCTGGGCCCGGCGGTTCGCACGACATCCTGACGTCGGCCAACGGCTATGCGGTGATCCCCGGTTTCAACGGCGCGGCACCGGGCGGCATGGTCGGTGATCGAGTCTGGCTTGCTGGCGGCAATGGTTTAGCGGCCGGTTGGTACACGCTGCTGCCGTCGAGCTACGCGGCGTTGCCCGGCGCTTATCTCGTCTCGCTCGTTTCCCCGGCGACGACCACGCCGCTGGCGAGGCCTGTGAGCCTTGCCGACGGATCGGTCATGATGAGCGGTCGGCGCGGCGATGCGTTGCTAGGCAGCGAGGACCAGCTCTCGTCAGTCTGGCGGGTGATTACGGGCACGCAGTTGCGCCGGTACACCGAGTACAACGAGGCCTTCGCCAACACCTTCTTCGCCTCCGATACATTCAAGCTCACACAATATCGCTTGACCGGGCTCAATGTGGTGACGCCGCGGCTGCCGCTGGATGGCGGCGCCGTCGTGTTCAAGGCGACGCGGCAACTGATCCTCGACGGCAGCCTGCAAGCGCAGACCCCGGAAGGGGGCCGCGGTTCTCTTATCGACATCGCCGGAACCAAGATTGCGATCGTTGGTGCAGGCGTTGATCGCTCGGATCTGCGCGCCGACGGTTACCTGGTCATCGATTCCGCGAGCCTGTCCAGGTTCGGCGCCGGAAGTCTGTTGATCGGCGGCACGCGCACAGGGGATCCTCTCGGCTTGCGTCTCGACGTGACCGCGAGCGACATCCTCGTCCGGAACGACTCCGGTTCGGCCCTCACCGGGCCGGAGATTATCCTTGCGGCGAGCGGGCTGGTCGACATCGGCGCCGGCAGCGTGATCAGGGCGGAGGGAACGGCGACGCGCGGCGCCGGCAATCTGATCATGAAGCCGCAGGTGGCGGCGCGCTACGAGGATCCCGACGGTTGGGACGACGGCAACCCGGCCGACGACGTCATGGTGGCGCCGTCCAAGGACTATGGCGCGCTGATCCGCGTGTCGAACGGTGATGTCGTCCAGGTGATCCGCGAGAACGTGGACACGACGATCGGCGGCACGGTGCGGGTCGGCGAAGGCGTTCGCCTTACGGCTGACCGTGCGCTTCTGATCGATGCGACACAGACGACGGAGCTTGCCGGAAGCGCGGTGCTGTCGGCGGCCTCGCTGTCCGTCGCGTCGGGCCGGATCGGCTTTGGCGGCGGCACCAACGGCCTCGTCCTGTCTCTCGAATCCTTAAAGCAATTGAATCGCGCCGAGAGCCTGACGCTCCGCAGTTATACGACGCTCGATTTCTATTCCTCGTTTAACCTGAGCGGCGCCGGACTTGCCTCGGTGACCTTCGATGGCGCCGGCCTTGCGGGATATGGCGCCAACGACATCGAGGTGTCCGGCGGCTCTATCGCGCTCATCAACAGCGGTGGAGGAACTGCGACTGCGGGCACCGGATCAGGCACGCTGACGCTGGCCGCGGACCAGCTCATTCTCGGGGCCGGAACGAAAACGATCTCCGGTTTCGATCATGTCGTGATGGCGGGACGTCGCCAGATCACAGGGCAGGGCAATGGCGGGATCGACACCGGCATGGCAGCACTGACGATCGACACCCCCTTGCTGACCGGGCGCAGCGGCGCTGCGCAGTCGTTGATCACGGGCGGCATGCTACGGCTCGCGGGAGCCGGCACGGCATCGACGAGTCTCGAGGAGAGCCTCGGCACCCGGCTTACGCTCCGCGGCCAGACGATTGAGGTCGCGACCCGCATTGCCGCGCTCGGCGGCGCGGTCGAACTGACGGCCGGCGCAGGTGGCGTGACGTTGTCCAACGGCGCGGTGATCGATGTCGGCGGCTTCGCCAAGCAATTCTTCGACGTCAGCGCCTATGGCGATGCCGGACGCATCAGCCTGACCGCCGTCGACGGCGGCAATGTTGTCGTTGGCTCTGGCGCGATCTTGAATCTGGCTGCGCACGCTGGCGGTGGCAATGCCGGCAGTCTTGCGGCGACGGCATCTGGTGGCGGCACGGTTGTACTCGATGGCGCGGTCGCCGCGCAGGCCGGAGCGAACGGGAAGGGCGGCACATTCGTGCTCGACATCGCCGAGTTGCCGGAGTTTGCAGCTTTCGCCGACCGCCTTAATGCGGCGGGCTTCACCCGCTCGCGCCAGTTCCGTATCCGATCCGGCGATGTCGTCGTTTCCGGCATGACCAAGGTCGAAGACTTCCAACTCGCGGCCGACCAGGGACGGGTGACGATCGCCGGTAGCGTTGATGCGCGCGCGACTTACGGCGGCAATATCTTGATCTCGGGTGGCAATGGCCTGGTGATGGAGAGCTCTGCCCATCTTCTTGCCGGTGCGACCGACGCCACACTTGGCTCTGGCCGAGTAACGCTCGAGGCGGCGGGCGGAAGGCTCGATGTCCGCGGCGGCGCGATCGATGTCGCGGGCGGCGAGGCCGGCCGGGTGCGCTTCCGCGCGCTGCAGAACGCAGGCCACGATGGCATCGCCGTCGATGCTTTGGCGGCCCATATCATCGGCGCTCGCTCGGCGGTGCTCGAGGGCGTGAGCGTCTATACCGGTGCGGCCACCAGCGCGGTTCAGGTCCAGGCGGTTAGCGATGCCCAGACGTTCGGTACCCATGCTGGTGTTATCGCGGCTGCCTTAGGGCTCAGCTCACGCGGCATCGAGCTCATGTCCGGGATCGAGATTCGCAGCACCGGCGACCTGTTGATCGACCAGGCCTGGAACCTGTTCGCCGACTTTGGAGCCTCACAGCGTGAGGGCACGTTGACGCTCCGCGCTGCCGGCAATCTGATCATCAACGGCAACCTCAGTGACGGCTTCGATCGGGCCGACCGGTCCGGGGTGTTGCAGGATGCCGCATCCTGGAATCTTCGCCTCGTCGCCGGGGCCGATCTCGGCTCGGCCTCGGCGATCACCACGATGCCGCTCGCCGGTCTCGGCAGCAATTCTGGCACGATCACGGTAGGTAACAGCAGCAGTGGCATACTGGTGCGCACCGGCACCGGCGATATCGATCTCCGCGCCGGGCGCAACCTCGACCTCGCTCACTATCAATCGGTCGTCTACACTGCGGGGCGCAAAGATACGACGACCTGGGACAACTTCACTGCGCCCTCAGCGGCGACCTACGGAATCGAGGGTGGACACCTTACGATCGCCGCGGGAGGCAGCATTTCGTCGGCGCTTCCGGCCAACCCGAAGGACAACCAGCTCTTCGTTGAATGGCTCAAGCACGTCGGCGGCACGGATCAAGACTATGTCTTCCGTCCGGGCGAGCAGAGCTCCTGGTGGATTGACTACGCAAACTTTGCGCAAGGCGTTGGCGCGCTCGGTGGCGGCAATGTCTCGGTCTTCGCCGGAGGCGATCTCGACAATATTCTCGTGGCTCTCCCGACCAACGGTCGGGTGCGCGGCGGTCGCACGAGCGGCGAGGCCAAATCGTTGGAAATGCGCAATGGCGGTGCACTGACTGTCGACGTCGAAGGCGCGCTCCGCGCTGGCTACTACTATGTCGGCCGTGGCACAGGCACGGTCACCGCGGGCGAGACTGCGACCGGGCGATCCGTAACCATCAGCGGACGCGCCGCCGGAATCTACAACATCGCCCCTGTGTTCGCTCTCGGCGACGCCGAATTGAGTGTGCGCACGGCCGGCGATTTGATCGTCCAAACCGTGCTCGATCCGCTGATGCTGAGCGGTGACCCTCTGTTATTGGGCGGTATCGCTCGTCAGAGCGCGATCATGAGCGGCTATACAAACCGCACCGCTCTCAATCTGGTATCGATCGGCGGCGACGTTCGACTCGTCAATCAAGGTCAATTCCTGTCGAAGGACCTGAACCTCAGCTACGTTTTCGATGGAGATTCCGACTACGGTGCGATCGGTCTCTTCGCCACGAATCTCTATCCTGCGATCACGAACGTGCTCGCGCTGAATGGCGACATCGTCAACTTCGGGAGGCTCTACACCGCGCCCGGTACACATCCGGAGCTGCAGTTGCTCGCCGACCGGGACATCATCCTGGGCTCGATTACCCAAACGCGCGCCATTCCGGAGATGATGCCGTCTCCGTTCCAGCCTGTGGACGGCATCAACGGTGTCGTAATCAGTTTCGCGGGCTCGCCTTTCGACGACATATTCCAGAATCCGCGGCAAAGCGGAAGCAGCTTCCACTTCATGCTGCAGAATGCCATTTCTACCGACCGGGTCACTTACGGAGTTCACGGTCTCTTCCTGCAGAGCATTCGCAACCCCGCGGTGCTGCCCAACGCCGAGGACTATGAGCCGAGCCGCATCTACGCCCGTCGTGGGACCATCTCCAACGTGCTCCTGCGGAACGACGGCGATCCACTCTCGACGCAGGTCATGACCGCGGAGCAGACATGGTTCCGTGCCGGCACGGATATTCGCGACATCAACTATCAACTGCGCAATCTGCATGCGACTGACGTCTCGCTTCTGGAGGCCGGCAACGACATCATCGGCGGCACCATGCAAGTTCAAGGACCGGGGCTGATCACGCTGAGCACAGGCCGCGACGTCTACGGAGAGGCTCTGTCCATTACCACGACCGGCAATCGCAGTTTCGACGGCAATAACCGGCCGGTCGTCGGCACCGACATCAGAGGGCTACCGGAGCAGGGCGCCTCGATCTCTGTGATGGCAGGCCTGCAGGACAAGCGGCCATCCTACGATGCTTTCATCGCCGCTTATCTCGATCCCTCGCGTGTCGCGGCCATGCCGGCCTATTTGACGACAACACTGCCGGACGGCACGTTGGTGCCGCTCTATCTCACCGATCGGAGCGAGGAGCGCGACGGCCAGCAGAAGCTGCTCAGATTTGGCCTCGTTTCTTTCATCGAAGAGAAGACCGGCGAGACCCTGTCGCCGCTCGACGCGTGGGCGCGCTTCCTAAGCCTGCCGGAACTGGTTCGCCATGCGTTCGTCTATCGCGTCTATATGCAGGAGCTGCGTGAGGCCGGCCGCGATCAATTGACGCCCGACAGCAAGGGCCGGCCGCTCAATGGTGGATACAACCGCGGCTACGCAGCGATCGCGGCGTTGTTCCCGGGCGAGGGCTGGAAGGGCGATGTGCTCGGCCAGTCGCTGACATTGCGCACCATGGCCGGCGGCGGCATCGAGGTGCTGGCTCCCGGCGGTGGATTGCAGGTTGCAGCACTGGGCGCAGCCATCGGGGACGGGCAAGGCCTCGTTGCGCTCGGGCCGGGCGATATCAGTGTCTTCGTGAAGAAAAGCGTCACGGTGAATCGGTCGCGTGTCCTGACGTTTGGCGGTGGAGACGAGACGCTATGGGCTACACTTGGCGATATCGATGCCGGTCGCGGCGCAAAGACGGCCCGCGTTCCTTCGGCGCCGGAGGTTGCCACTAGCGTTGATGCGGTTACCCGTGTCCAAGAGCGGGCGGATATTTCCGGTAGTGGCATCGGCACCATCATCGGTTTTGCTGGCGTGGTTCAGGGCGATGTCGACCTCGTTGCGCCCGAAGGCACGGTGAATGCAGGGGATGCGGGCATCCGGGTTGCGGGCAATCTCAATCTCGCGGCGCTGCATGTCCTGAACGTCGCCAATATCGAAGTCGGCGGCCAGTCCAAAGGCGTGCCGGTGATCGAGCCGCCGAATATCAGTGGACTGCCGGAAGCCGGAAACCAGGCCGGGGCCGCGGCCCGGCAGGCGGCGCCCCCGCAGCAGCGGGCCAACGAACCATCCTCCGTCATTATCGTCGAGTTCCTCGGATTCGGCGGCGGCGATGGCGAGGAAGAACGTCCTCGCAAGCGCGAGCAGCGCTCACAAAACCCCGATAGTCCGGTGCAGATCGTCGGCGCGGGTAATCTTGGCCCAGGCGCGCTGCAACGACTGACGGTGGAAGAACGCAAACGGGTCGTGCCGGCGAGTAGCGACGACGGACTTGTCCACTAAGACCATGCGGCCGGTGCGAACCGACTATGACGATCAAACTCGTTGCGTACACATACGTTCCTCAATTCATTCGACGACCACGGCGCGGCGCATGACTTTCTGCGCCTTCGCCTGGTCGACGCTGAACGCCAGCGTCCCGTAATGCGAACCCCATGACCCCGATGCGTTCGGTGCGCGGGTGGCGAGGAAGAGGTCGACGACGTCCTGCGTGCTGTGACGCAGGAGCTCTGCACCCTGCAGGACGCGTGCGACCGCTTCGGTCATCGGACGGGCGACGAACTCGTCCTCAACGGCTTCGCGAACCAGTGTTTCGGTATGAAGGACCAGCGCGTCGAAGCGGGCGTCCTGACCGAGCAGGGGACGGGTCTCGTCGAAGAGTGCCTGGATCGTGCGCGGGTCCTTGGCCATCGCCCGACGGACATCCATGCACATCATGTTCGCCGTGCCCTCCCAGACGCTGTTCAGCGGCGCTTCGCGGTAGAGACGCGCCATCGGATTTTCTTCGATGAAGCCGTTCCCACCATGACACTGGAGCGCTTCGTAGGCGATGGACGGGGCGCGCGAGCAATTGAAGAGTTTGGCCGCCGGCGTGGCTACGCGGGCGAGCAGCCGTTCGTGTTCGGAGGCCTTCATCTGGTCTGTCGCCTTTGCGACGCGCAGCGCCAGAAGCGTGGCAGCTTCGACTTCGACGGCCATGTCGGCCAGCACGTTGGTCATCATCGGTCGGTCCGCGATGGAGGTGCCGAACGCCCTACGGGTGGTGGTGTGCTGCAGGGTCAGCGTCAGCGACTGACGCATCAGACCGGCGGAGCCAATCGCGAAGTCCAAGCGGGTCAGGTGCGCGTGCGAAAGTATCTCGCGGATACCGTGGCCTTCCTCGCCGACGCGGATCGCCATGGTGCCGGCGTACTCGACTTCGCTGGAAGCGTTGCTCTTGTTGCCGGCCTTGTCCTTCAGACGCTGGACAAAGAAGTTGTTGTAGCTGCCGTCGGGCAGCGTACGCGGCAGGAAGAAGCAGGTCACGCCGCCATTGACCTTGGCGAGCGTGAAGAAGCCGTCGCTTTGCGGCACCGAGCAGAACCACTTGTGGCCGGTCAGTTCGTACCAGTGCGCCGTCTTGCCGTGATAATCCTCGGAGTGGGAGAAGCGAGCAGTCGTCTGTGTCTCGCGGAGATCGGAGCCGCCTTGCTTTTCGGTCATGGCGTAGCCGATCACGACCGAAGGCTTTTCGCTCACCTCGCGGCGGCTGAATTCGTATTCGGTCCCCTTGACCTTCTCCGCCCAGATCGCCAGCGCGGGCTCGGCCTCGAAGCCCGCGTACGAAGCGTAAGCCATGCCGGTCGGACAGGCGGTGCCTTGTTCGACCTGATTCCAGACGTAGGACAGCACGGCGCGGGCGTAGTGGCCGTTCTTCTGGTTGGTGCGCCAGGCGAGGTTCGGTACTTCATGCTTCCACGCCAGTGACATCAGTTCGTGCCAGCTCGGATGGAAGTCGACCCAGTCGATGCGGTTGCCGAACCGATCGTGGGTCTTCAGTTCGGGCAAGTGGCGGTTGGCGAGGCGGGAGAGCTCCTGCACATCCTCGTCGCCCGCGACCGCGCCGAGGGCCTCGCAGCGGTCCGCGGCCCAAGGAGCCTCGCGCTCGATCGCGGCGCGCAGCACGGCGTCGCCGGTAAAGGCATTGAAGCCGGCGGCGGGCTTGGCCTGGTTTAGGACCTTGTGGGTGCCGTAACGGCTGGCGGGAGCTTCGAGTGCTTGGGTCATGGGACGCCTCCAATTCGTTCCTAGGTTCGTGGCTCGCTGCGTTGGCGAGCATTCTCGAAACCGAACCGACCCTCAGGCAGGGTCGGAAAGTCCACCAAACTGAAGCGATTGTTCAGTTTCAGATCGGCTCAAAAGCGCTGATTTTCACGCGAAATTACATCATCTCTTGACACCGATCGATTTCCAAATCAAGATGAAAATGAATTCAACTTCATCTTCGGGTGACGAGATGGCGACTAGACAGGTCCGTTCCCTCGACAAGAAGACGCATATCCTGCGGGCCGCGCGCGGCGTCGTGATGGATGGCGGATTCCAGGAGCTTCAGATGAACGCGGTCGCGGCCGCAGCCGACGTCGCGGTCGGAACGATCTATCGATACTTCCCGTCACGTGCGGATCTCTGCGCCACCATCGTCAGCACGGTTTCGCAGCGCGAGGTCGACGTTCTATCGGGGATCGCCGTCGCGGAAGGAGAGCCGTCGCAGAAGGTGAGGGACGCGGTCCGCACTTTCGTGCTGCGAGCCGTGCGCGGCAAGCGCCTCGCCTACGGCCTTATCTTCGAGCCGATCGATCCGGAAGTGGAAAGCACGCGACTGAAGTATCGACTTGCCGTCGCGCGCGTCTTCGAGACCATTATCAAGGAAGGCCTCGCCGCCGACGAATTCCGCAAGGTCGACGTCAGGGTCGCCGCAACCTGCCTCGTCGGAGCCTTCATGGAAGGTCTGATCAGCGTTCTCGCGCCCGGAGCCAGCGGCGTCCCGGTGCAGACCGAAGAGTTCGCGGATTCCATCGCGGATCTATGCCTCGCCGCGGTCGCGAAGCCGGACAACCCCCTGCTCGAGCGAGAGCGTCCCGCGACCGGTGCGGTGGAAGCCGTCTCTCTGAAGAAGTCCTGAGCGGCCGAAGAGCGAGGGGCCGACGGGGGCTCCCGCGGCCATCGGCCGACTGCTTCGCCCGATCAATGGACGCGGTAACGCGTCGGTTCACTTGGAAAGGACAACACAGATGGGCAACATGAAGGTGCTTTCCCTCGCCGACATCAAGTCGGCGGTCTCGCTCGATGAGTGGCAGACCCGGATCGATCTCGCCGCCTGCTACCGATTGATGGCCGTCTTTGGAATGACGGACCTGATCTACAACCACATCAGTGCGGCGTTCCGGGCGAGGAAGGAAGCTATCTCATCAACCCGTACGGGATGCTGTACGAAGAGATCACGGCGTCGAACCTCATCAAGATCGACGTCGACGGCAACACGCTCCTGCAACCCGATCACGGCTACAACGTCAACGTCGCGGGCTTCTATCTGCACGCTCCCATCCACAGGGCGCGACCGGACCTTCACTGCATCATCCACACGCACACCCGCGCCGGCACCGCCGTCAGCGGTCTGAGCGAAGGCTTGCTCCCGTTGTCCCAGACCGCGATGCGCTTCCACGGTCGGGTCGGCTACCACGAATTCGAAGGACCGGCGATCGGCGGCGAGGAGTGCGATCGCGTCGTCCGCGATCTGGGCGAACACGACGTGCTCCTGCTGCGCAATCATGGGCTGCTCGCCTGTGGCCGGACGATCCCGCAGGCCTTCAACGCCATCTACTGGCTCGAGAACGCTTGCCGGATCCAGGTCGATCTTCTGGCCTGCAACCGGCCGGTCCATCAGCCGTCTCCCGCCGCGATCGAGAACACGGTGACGTGCTTCTCCGGCAGCGAGATCACGCTGCTCAATGAAGCGGACACGAACCCCACGCTCAACGAAGGCGCGAGGCGGAATTCGGGCGGGTACGGTTCGCTCGAATGGGCGGCCCTGCTGCGCAAACTCGACCGGCTCGATGCCTCGTTCCGGAGCTGATCGGGATGCCCAGCGCAAAATTCGGATTCATCGGGTGCGGCAGCGTCGGACGCACGCTCGCACAAGCCTTCAGTCGGGCGGGGCATCAGGTGGCCGCCGCCTGGAGCCGGGGCGGCGAGGGCGCGCTCCAAATGCAGCAGGAAGTCGAGGGGCTGCGTGCGCTGGCGAGCGCGCAGGCGGTGGCGGACACGTGCGACTTCGTCTGGCTGACCGTATCGGACGATGCCATCGCGCGCGTCGCCGACGGCATCGCCTGGCAGTCGCATCATAAGGTCGTCCACTGCAGCGGCGCGACCGACATTGAAGCGTTGGCGAAGGCGAAATCGGACGGCGCGACGATAGGTGGCTTCCACCCGCTGCAGATGTTTACCGATCCGGCCGTCGCTCTGCGGGGCTTGCCGGGCGTGACGGTCGGCGTGGAGGCCGCCGAACCCGCATTCCTCGAGACGCTCAAGCGGCTGGCCGGCGACATCGGCTGCACCACCGTGGAGGTACCCCGAGGACAACGCGCGATCTACCATGCCTCGGTCTATTACGTTGGCCCTTTCTTCATCGCGCTGCTTTCGGAGGCCGTGTCGATCTGGAAGTCCTTCGGCGCCAGCGAACGTGACGCCTTGAACGCCCTGCTGCCGCTTCTCGCCGGAACCACCTCGGCGGTCACCAGCAGCAGCCTGGCCAAGGGAATGGGCGGCTGCGTCGCGAGAGGCGATGTCGGCACGGTGCGACGGCACATAGCCGCGATAGACCTCTTCAGCCCTAACGCCGGTGAATTGTATCGCTCCTTGACTGAGCGAACCATTCCACTTGGGCTTGCGCGAGCAAGCCTGACGACATCGGTCGCGGACCAGATCCGAGAAGCGTTGTCGACCGCCCCGACAGCGAAAGGCTGAGAAGAAGCCGGCATCCCGAGAGAAGGAAATGCAGTGGGTGCCATTCCGGGACTAGGTTATGCCCAAAAGTATCGCTTGCTCCTTGAGTATGCCTAAGGCTTCAAGCCGCCGTCGGGAATGTCAGCCAAATTGGAATCGTATGCCGGGTACGGCAATGGGGGCTCCGGCCAAGCTCGGAGAGGGCGGTACAACGGCTGTACGAATCTTGCGGCGTCCTTAGCGGACCGCTGCTGCAGCTCTGATCGAGCGGAGCGGTACGGCTTCAGTGGTCCATCGATGCTTCGCGGATTTAGGAAGGGTCATCTGGATTGGGTGTTTGCATCCCGATCGATGAGACTCTCGGCTCGCGCGCTGAGGGCGACGTTACAGTTTGGTTACAGCGATCCGCTCCTCGCATTACAGATGCAGCCATATCGCCCTGAACTCTCCGAAAAGAAAGCATACGAACACGTGAGGGCGTCGGTTCAGGGCCCGCAGGATTCTTTGTCAACCTGCAACTCGCCGAGGCCCCGCATGTGAAGCTGAGGCCCACATCTGAAAGGGAGAATGCCTCATGTCCAATCTCACGGGAACCAACGGCGACGATATCCTGACCGGCACCGATGGGCCGGATCATATCTTCGGCCTTGCGGGCAACGATACGATTGACGGCAACGGCGGCAACGATACGCTGTCAGGCGATGACGGTGATGATACGCTCAACGGCGGTGATGGTGACGATCATGTCCTCGGCGGCGCGGGCAACGACGTCATCACCGGCGGCAACGGCAACGATCTTCTTGAAGGCGGATCGGGAAACGACCACATCAGCACCGGAGCGGGCAACGATGTCGTGTTCGCCGGTGACGGCATCGATACGATCGATCAGATGGCCGGTCACGACGTCGTACACGCAGGTGCGGGCGACGATCTGATCTCGTGGAACGACAAGGTCGGTGATGTTGTCTTCGGCGATGAGGGCAACGACCGGATCATCGGTTCCGACCCCGCGGCCGACGAGAGCCATGGCGGCGACGGCAACGACTTCATCCAGGCCTTCACGACTGACGCCGCGCACGCCACCGCAGGCGACAAGATCTTCGGTGATGCCGGCAATGACACCCTGATCGGCGGCGACGGCAACGACCACATCGAGGGTGGCACCGGAAACGATACCATCAACGGTGGAGGTGGCAACGACTACCTCGATGGCGGCAACGGCGATGATCACATCAGCACCGGTGCCGGCAACGATACGGTGTTTGGCGGCGATGGCAACGACACCATCGACCAGATGGCGGGCCATGACGTCGTCCACGCCGGCGACGGGAACGACACGATCTCCTGGAACGATGCCGTCGGTGACACCGTCTATGGCGACGGCGGCAACGACAGGATCATCGGTTCCGACACGGCGTCCGATGAAAGTCACGGCGGCGACGGTGACGATTTCATTCAGGCCTTCACCACGGATGCCGCACATGCGACGGCGGGCGACCGGATGTTCGGCGACGGCGGCGATGACACGTTGATCGGCGGCGATGCCGCGGACCACATCGAAGGCGGTACCGGAAACGACACGATCAATGGTGGAGGCGGCAACGACTACCTCGATGGCGGGTCGGGAAATGACCACATCAGCACCGGGGCCGGCAACGACCTGGTTTACGGTGGCGACGGCAACGACACCATCGACCAGATGATGGGACACGATGTCGTTCATGCCGGCGCCGGCGATGACGTCATCTCCTGGAATGATGCGGTCGGAGACACCGTCTTCGGCGACGGAGGCGATGACCGGATCACCGGTTCCGATACCGCGTCCGATGAAAGCCATGGCGGCGACGGTAACGACATCATCTCCGCGTTTACGACGGACGCGGCGCACGCCACGGCGGGCGACAAGATCTTCGGTGATGCCGGCGACGACACCCTGACCGGCGGTGACGGCAGCGACCATATCGAAGGCGGCACCGGAAACGACACCATCACTGGAAATGCCGGCGCCGACATCCTTGATGGCGGTGACGGCGACGATCACATCAGCGGCGGCGGCAGCCATGATCAGATATTCGGCGGCCTTGGCAACGACGTGATCGATCATATGGGTGAGCACGGCTTCGCCGATGCGGGTGACGGCGACGATATCGTACAGTGGACCGAAACGTTCGGTGACGTGGTTCATGGGGGAGCCGGCAACGACAGGATCACCGGTGAACTCGCCTTCAATCCGCCGCTCGGCGGGGAGGCCGCTGCTGAGATCCACGGCGATGCCGGAAACGACTTCATCCAGGCAGCCAGTTCAGGCAGCAGTACGGTGTCTGACAAGCTCTTCGGCGACGAAGGCAACGACATCATCATCGGAGGCAGCGGCGCGGACCGCATCGATGGCGGTGTGGGCAACGACACTATGACGGGCAACGGCGGTGCCGATACCTTCACCTTCCAGATGTCGCAAGCCGGGCACGACGTTATCACGGACTTCGACGTGAACAACGACGTGATCAATTTGTCGGGCTTCGGCCCGAATTTTGATGCGCTTGCGCACGTGCATGACACCGCCAACGGCGCCGTTCTAGACCTCGGCGCCGCTGGGGACGTGACATTCCAGGGCGTCCATGCCGCGGACCTCTCTCACCACGACTTTGTCCTGAGCTAAGTCCACTCAGGATTGCCTGTCCTCGAAGCGACCTAGCCGCGCTTCTGCCAAATACGGTCGCCCTCCTGTTTGGGAAGGACGACCGTACTGGATGGGTTTTGAAGTCGCGACGTGCCTGTCAGATACGGCAGGAGCGCCGAGACTCGAATGTCACGACGAAGACATCAGAATTGGAAAAGTGGGGCGCCGCATATGAAGCCGATGTCGAAGCTTGCGGTGGTCGATCCACATGAGGAAAGCGAGACAATCCTCAGCCTCGCCATCGGCTGTTGCAAGATTCAGCTGCTGGCGGTGGGCCTGTTCAGCGGCGTGGTCAATCTGCTGCAGCTCACCATCCCGATCTACATGATGCAGATTTTCGACCGCGTGCTGACGACGCACAATGTCGATACGCTTCTCTATCTGTCGCTGATCGCGGGTGTGTCCATCCTGTTGCTGGCTATTCTGGAAATCTCGCGCAATCAGACCCTGCAGCGCGTTGCAACCTGGGTCGAGCAGAAGGCCGCGCCGGAGGGCTTTGCGAGAGCGATGGAGAGCGTGCTCGCCGGTCATTCCTATCGCATGGAGGCACTACGCGATCTCGCCATTTGCCGCGGCTATCTCGGCTCGCCTGCTTTGCTTGCCCTCTACGACCTTCCCTGGGTGCTGATTTTTCTCGCCGTGATCTTCGTCCTGCATCCGGTGCTGGGTTGCATCGCGACGGCAGGAGCGATCGTCCTTTTCACTCTCACCTTGCTGAACGAACTGACCACGTCGCGGCTGATGAAGGAGGCAAATGTTGCGGCGGCTAATTCGCAACGTCGCGCCGACAGCATCGCGCGCAATGCGGAAGTGATTGACAGCATGGGCATGTTGCCGGCGGTGATGCGCCGCTGGCAGGAGGCGGTGGCCGAAGTGCTGCCGCCGCAGCGGCGCGCGGCGCAGCGAGCCTCCGTTCTGCTGGCAATGGCCAAGTTCGCGCGCCTCTCGGTGCAGATCGCCGTACTTGGCGCGGGCGGCTATCTGGTGCTGCAGCATGAGCTGACATCGGGCGTGGCTGTTGCCGGCTCGATCATCATGGGCCGGGCACTTGCGCCGGTGGAAATGCTGATCGGCGGCTGGAAGCAGCTTGTCCAGGCCCGGCAAGCTTTCTTTCGCTTGCAGCATTTTCTTCGCCAGCCTCGTCTTCGTCCGCCCGGACGGCCATTGCCGGCCCCGGTCGGTCGCCTGTCGGTGGAGCGTGTCACGTACGGCTTGCCGGGTTCGACGTCCCCGATCGTCAAAGGCGTGCAGTTCGCGCTATCCCCAGGTGACAGTCTTGCCGTCATCGGCCCCTCGGCGGCCGGCAAGACCACGCTGATCAAGATGCTGATCGGCACGCTTGCGCCAAGCGCCGGCACCGTGCGCCTCGATGGCGCCGACGTCCATCGCTGGATGCGTGAGGATTTCGGCCGCTACGTCGGCTATCTGCCGCAATCCGTCGAGCTGTTCGAGGGTTCGGTATTCCGCAACATTGCACGGATGGGAGAGGCGACGCCCGAGCAGGTTTACCAGGCCGCGCAGCTTGCGGGCTGTCACGACATGATCTTGCGGCTTCCGTGCGGCTACGACACCGAGATCGGCGAGAACGGGCAGTATCTGTCCGGCGGGCAGCGGCAGCTGATCGGCTTGGCCCGCGCACTGTTCCGCAATCCGAAATTCGTGGTGTTGGATGAACCCAACAGCAATCTCGACGGCGATTCCGAGGCCAATCTGGCCGACACATTACGGAAGCTCAAGGCGCGCGGCACCACGGTGATTCTGGTCTCGCACCGTCCGCGCTTGGTGCAGCATGTCGACCTAGTCTTGCTGATGCGGGATGGAGCGGCAGAAATGTTTGGACCGCGGGCCGAGATCCTGAACCGCGTCGTCGCCCCGGCGCCTGACAACCGCCCAGAACTCAGCGAACCCCGCATCGCCAGAGCCGCCGTACCCGCCCGACGCGAACAGAACCGTGTTGCATCATGACCCGCGCTCTCACCTCTCCATCCGGGCGAGCCGTCGTCGCTGACGGCCACGGCCGATCGATCGCGTCGCCTGCGCCACCATTGATGGAGGCGCCTCATCCGTCAACACGCGGCGTGATCCTGCTCGGATTGATGGCCATGGCGGTCTTCATCGGCGGCTTCAGCGTCTGGTCCGTCTCCGCTCCGCTGGCGGAAGCGGCGATCGCGAATGGTTTGATCGAGGTCGAGGGGCAGCGTCGCGTCATTGCGAACCAGGAGGGGGGATCGGTTCAGGAACTGCTCGTGCGCGAGGGCGATCATGTGCTTGCCGGTCAGGTGTTGATGCGACTGAACGACGTGCAGGCGAGCGCGACGGCCGAGACGGCGCGAGCCGAGCGCTGGGCATTGCTTGCAAAATTGGCCAGACTGGATGCGGAGACAGCCGGAAGGAGCGATATAAGCTTTCCTGACGATCTGCTGGCGGCGGCGAGCGGGCAAGGCTTCGACGCCCAGCGCGCCGCCGATGTGGTCAGCGGGCAGCGCGCGCTGTTCGAAGCGCGCACGGTCAGCTTGAAAAGCCAGGTCGCCGTGCTGCGAGACCGGGTCGATCAGCAACTTGGCGTGATTGAATCGGCAGAACAGCAGCAGCGAGCCACCCGGCAACAGCTCGAACTGATACGGCACGAGGCCGAGATCAAGCAGGGGTTGTTGACAAAGGGCTTGGCGACGCTGTCCGTCGTGCTGGCCTTGCAGCGAAACCAAGCCGGATTGGAAGGGACACTGGGTGACCTGAGCGGACAGATCCAACGCGCGCGGGCAACGATCGCGGAATCTCGTTCATCCATGCAGCAGATTCAAGACCAGCGGCTACAAGATGTCTCGAACGACATACGGGAGGCCCGTATCAGGCTGAACGAGGTGGACGACAAATTGCGCGCCGCGCAGGATGTCGCCGTGCGTCGCGATGTGGTGGCGCCCGAGGACGGCACGGTCCTTGGCATGAGGGTGTTCAACAATGGCGCTGTCGTCAAGCCCGGCGATACGGTCATGGAACTACTGCCATCGCGCGACCGGCTGGTGGCCAACGTGAAACTTTCGCCCAACGATATCGATGTCGTGTATCCCGGCCTTGAAGCACAGGTGCGTCTCCCCGCGTTCAAGCAGCGCCTCGTACCGTTCGTTGCGGGCCGCGTCACTTTCGTCGCCTCCGACGTCACCGCCGATGAGCAGACAAAAAGCAACTACTATAAAGTGCAGATCCTGATCGATCAGGACCAGCTTGTTCATCTTCCCAACGTCCGCCTCACGCCGGGAATGCCGGTGGAGGCGATGGTGCAGCTTGGGGAGCGAAGCTTCTTCCGCTACATCACGCAGCCAGTTCGGGACAGCTTTCACCGCGCCTTTCACGAGCAATGAGTGCGTGGTCTGCGCGAAGAGCGTGCAAGGTCGAGATTTCGAGCGATGGCGCCAAGAGCTGGAAGGATGCGCAGCTAAATCTGCCGGTATTGCCGAAGGCGCAAACGCGCTTTCAGATGGATTGGACCTGGGACGGTAAGCCGACCAAGATCGTCAGCCGTGCGACCGACGATAAGGGCAATGTCCAGCCCGACCGGAAATCCTTTGTCGGCGCAATCGGGACCAACGCAACTTTTCACTAGAACGCGCAGCAGACCTGGAGCATTGAAGAGACCGGGAGGGTTCGAAATGTCCTCGACTAGCAAGGCACTCCTCACTGGCGCTATTGCGCTCGCGCTCGCTTCTCCCGTACTTGCATATGATTTCGGCCGTCCCGCGACACCCGGCGAGATCGCGCTATGGGATGTCGACGTCAGGCCCGATGGCAAGGGACTGCCGCCCGGCAGCGGTACCGTGGCGCAAGGAAAGCAGGTGTTCGCCGACAACTGCGCCGCTTGCCATGGCGACAACGGCGTCGGCGGCATCAAGGACCGTCTCGTCGGAGGGCAGGGCACGTTGGCTTCAGACGCACCGGTGAGGACCGTCGGCAGCTTTTGGCCCTACGCCACCACGCTCTTCGATTACATTCACAGAGCAATGCCCTATCAGGCGCCGGGTTCGCTAAGCAACGACGATACCTACGCCGTCGCGGCTTACATCCTTCACTTGAACCGCATTCTGCCTGCCGACGCCAAGCTCGATCGCGACAGCCTACCAAAAATCAGGATGCCGAACCGCGATGGTTTCGTTCCGGAGCCGGAGTTCGATCCGGCCAAGCTGTTCGGGAAGAAGTGAGAATGGGCTTCTTAAGGACTGCCGTCTTTGTGTTGATCACAACGATTTCGTTATCAGGAGAGCATGCAATGTCCGCTGATGGATTGATCACGCTGCCCAGCAGCTTTGGCCCGGAAGAAACGATGCACCGGTTTGAAGCGGAGGTTCGTACCAGGGGCATGGCGGTATTTAGCCATATCGACCACAGTGCTGGCGCTGCTGCGGTCGGCCTGCCACCGCGGCCGACGAATCTTCTGATCTTCGGCGCGGCGAAGGCCGGCACTCCGCTGATGCAATCGGTGCAGACGATCGGCATCGATCTGCCGTTGAAGGCGCTGGTCTGGCAGGACGAGGATGGCAAGACTTTCCTTTCCTACAATGATCCGGCCTATATCACGCGTCGGCACGGTATCGGTGAATCGGCCAAGGCTGTCATTGAAGCGATGGCGGGCGTGCTGAAGGAAATGGCAGCAAAGTCGACAACGGCTCCTTGAGATCAGCGGGAGCCAACAGTGAGGCGCCCGCCATTCTGCGGATGTCTGCGCAGGTGGCATCCGTACGGATACGCGCGGCTCAATAAGAACCGTTACACGCGTAGCCAGTTAGGGACGGGTGACGTTGTCTCCAACCCTTCCTACGACAGGCGCCGGCATCGCGAGACTGAATCCGATCCCGGAGGTGCAGCCCGGCAACGTCGATCTGATCGCGCCGCTCGGCACTATCGACGCTGGCGAAGCCGGCATCCGGGCCTCGGGCAACGTCAATCTTGCCGCGTTGCAGATCGTGAACGCGGCGAATATCCAGGTCCAGGGCCGCGCGACCGGAATTCCGGTCGTGCACGCACCGCCGGTTGCCGCGCTGAGCTCGGCGGGGAACGCCACTGCCGCCACTCAGCTAAGCGCCGCTCCAACGCAGTCGAACAACGACCGCCCATCGGTGATCCTGGTCGAGTTTCTTGGCTTTGGCGGTGGCGACGGCTCTCCCACGCCGAATCCAACCCTCGAAAAGAAACGGAGCGGTGACGACGGCCGAGCCCAAAACCCTGATAGCGCCTACCAGGTGCTCGGCGGGCGAGATGACGATGGACGAGGCAAAGCAATTGATCGCCGAACGCCGCCGTCGGATGCAGCCATAATCGGGCCGAGGCGCGGCATCCTGAAACGACGTCGCGCCCCGTCCTCGACGCGTACATTCGCATCCTGCAGGTTGAGCCGAGGTAGCCGGAGAACGTCTACGTTGTCCGCTCTGGCGCGGCGACAAATTTTCCGCAACCGAGGTCGGTCGATGGCTTTCCGTAACACCCTTGGCGTACGCTAAGGGTGTTGAAGCTCGTGGGCCGGCGATTCCGAGCCCGACGGGCGCCGTCGCTCACCGATCGCACGCCCGATTCGGAAATCCGGAAAACAGGATGATCCTGCTCAGCTACATCTATCGCTTCGTCTCCAATTTCGTGTTCCTGGCGCTGGTCTATTTCAGCCTCAACTTCATGGAAAAATACGAGCATCGCGCGCTCGTCGCGCTTCTGGTGCTGGTTTATGCCGCGATGCATGCGGCGTCCGCCTTGCGTTCGTTCTATTTCTTCCAGCGAATCGAACGCCTGGAAGGGGAGACGCGTCGGCTTGGGACGGCGGTGGTCGAGGGACCAAGTTCGACAGCCTCACGCAAGCAGATCGTCGGTGCCGTCACCGAGCTGCGTCATGCCGGCGAGATCAAGTCCTATATCGACCTGCTGTTCCTGGCGCTCGTCATTCTGCTCTGCATCGCCAAGATCGTGACGAATTGAGCGCCTGACGCTGCAATCGCCGCGCCGCGCTCTTCAGCGCTTTGCGACCTGAAGTGCGCGTCTGTTCGGCTGCGCCTGCACGGCATGCTTGGGGACGCCACGACCCGCATGACCTCCTTGCGGGTTCTGATGCACGGCATGCCGGGAATGCGGCGCCTGGCGTGCGCCAATGGTGCGGGCTCTCGCGGAAATCGGCCCCATCGCATTGGCGGCTTCAGGAGATGCTGCCACCCGTTGCGGCCGTTTGGCGGGTGAATGCGACGCGAGCAACGTCACACGCAGGCCTTCGGGCATCCTGAAGACGGAGGAGGCGGGGACCGGCAGGGCCGGGCCGCTGTTCTCGGAGACCTGTAATGGCTCCGGCCATGCCGTCTGCGCGGCGATTGCGGCGCGCGGGCGGCGTCCTCGATCGGATAGGCCTGGATCACGCCAATCCAGATTCGAGAGCCCGGGGGTGGGCAGTTCCTGCGTCTGGACGAACACGAAATTCGCAATCTTCGGCCAGCGCACCGTTGCGACGGTCTCAATCGGCGGGTGCAATAGCCATTGCACAGGTTCGGTTGGCGTGGCCGGCTGCTCCGGCGTCGCCGGCACCACATGGACGATCCGATAGCCGCGCGCCTTCAACTCCTGCAGGATTTTCGGCAGCGCCGCCACCGTGCGCGGCTGGATGTCGTGCAACAGCAGGATGCCTTTGCCCTTCTCCTCCAGCCGCTGGATTGCGAGCTCGTAGACGCGCGCCGGAGGGATATGGCGCCAATCGTCGGCAACGAAATCGGCGCTCCAGTTCTGGATCCCACGCGACGCCAGATAGGTCTCGACCGCTTCGGCGCGCAGCAGCCCTGGAATGCGGAAGAAGGGCGCGAGCTTGCTCGCGTCGCCAAGCGCGGCCACCGTCGAGGCGATGCCGGCATCGACCTCCTGCTTGGCCTGCTCGATCGACATCTTGTTGAAGGTCAGCGGATGGTTCTGGCTGTGCGTGCCGACGGTGTGGCCGGCGGCGACGAGCTTGCGGACACCCTGCGGATTGGCTTTGGCCTGACTGCCGATGATGAAGAAGGTCGCCTTCACGCACTGGCTGGCAAGAATGTCCAGCACCTGGTTGCTGTATTTCGGCAGCGGGCCGTCATCAAATGTCAGCACCACTTCGTGATCGTCCAGCGGCAAGGTCTCGGCATATTGCATGGTGCCGATCCGGGGATGCTCGCGGGGATCGACCACCAGCGTTCGCGAGGTGCCGAGCGCATCAGGGGGACAATCAGCCGCGATTGCGGACTGGCTGCTCGCGCCGATCAGAATCAGCAGGGAGAGGGCAGTCCATGACCGCTTCCAAAATCCCTCGCCAACGCTACCGATCATAACACCCTGGCTGCATTCTCTTTGTCCGACGCCGAATCCTTACAGGCGGCGTCATGAACGCTACCTTAATGCTTTGTAACCCACAGCTGTGCTTTGGTTCAATGTGTTTGATCCGACACGGTTTTCGAGCCCGGCGGCACGATATGCACGATCCTGTAATTGTGATCGCGCAGATAGCGCAAGAAGGCCGGAAGCATCGCCGCGGTCTGCGTCTTGGGATCGTGCAGCAGGATGATTCCCTTGCCGGCGGCGTTCAGGCGCCCGGTCAGAAGCTTCAGCTCCTCCTGCGGCGTCATCTTGTTCCAGTCGCTCGCCCAGAGGTCGGCGCCGAACACGGCGATGCCGCGCTTCTCCAGGTTCGCGAGCGTCTCCGGCGACATCTCGAAATAGGGGAAGCGGAAGAACGGCGTGCTCGGCGTCGTGGTCGCGCGCCCATGCAGCGCCGTTTCGACGGCGGCAATGCCCTTGTCGATCTCGCCAATGGCGTCGTCCGGTTTCATGTATTTGAGGTTGTGATGCGTCCATGTGTGATGGCCGATCGTGTGGCCGAGTGCCGCGATCTGGCGGACCAGCTCCGGATGCTCGGAGGCCGGCTTTCCGATCATGAAGAAGGTCGCGCGCACGCATTCGTGAGCGAGTGCCGCGAGGATCTTACGGTCGGTTGATGGCCATGGCCCGTCGTCGAACGTCAACACCACCTCGTGATCCTGCAGGGGGAGCGTGTCCGGAAAGCTCTTGGTGCCAACGCGCGGATAGCTCGCGGGATCGACGGTCAGGACGCGCGACGTTCCGAGCGCATCCTTGCGCGGGCATTCGTCGGCGGCGTGCGCCGCGCCGCTCCACGCGAGCAGGGCAAGAATGGCTGCACCGAACGATCTCATAAGCACACCTGTTCTTCGCGGTTGGCGATATTTGGCATTGCGCGGGACGCAGCCGATTGGGTAATGCGTGCGACGATAACTCAGACGAGTTCCTACCTTCTGTCAAACGGTGAGGCGCGGCATGGCCGAGAAAATCGACGCTGCCCATCCCGCCGAAGCATCCATCCTCGAT
The DNA here is from genome assembly GCF_055229415.2 of Bradyrhizobium sp. Leo114. Lineage (NCBI taxonomy): Bacteria > Pseudomonadati > Pseudomonadota > Alphaproteobacteria > Hyphomicrobiales > Nitrobacteraceae > Bradyrhizobium > Bradyrhizobium sp. Leo114. The sequence continues at coordinate 166,919 of NZ_JBUYEN020000010.1, forward strand.
CGGTTGCCAATGCGGGACGAGGAGGGGCAGCTCCGCCACGAATTCGTCGAAAATATCGCGAGCGCGATCCACACTGCCGACCGGCCGTTCCTGTGCGAGGTGGTGGCGGAACTTCATGAGGCGGATCTCGGCGATCTCATCGCCGCGCTCGCGCCGGAAGACCGCGTCAGCCTCGTCGAGATCACCGGCACCGATTTCGACTTCTCGGCACTGAACGAGGTCGACGATGCCGTGCGCGAGGAAATCCTCGAAGAGCTCGAGCCGGAGACCGTCGCGGAAGGCGTCCGCGAGCTGGAATCCGATGATGCGATCGAGCTTCTCGAAGGTCTCGACGAGGAGGACAAGGAGGAGATCCTCGACAGGCTTCCGCCGTCCGAGCGCGCTGAGCTCGAGCGCAGCCTGCTGTATCCGGACAACTCCGCCGGCCGGCGGATGCAGACCGAGTTCATCGCGGTGCCGCCCGCTTGGACGGTGGGGCAGACACTCGACCACATGCGCAACACGCCGGACCTGCCGCACCGGTTCTACGAGATTTACGTCGTCGACGGCGACGGGCACTGGCTGGGCGCGGTACCGCTCGACGTGCTGCTGCGTTCCCGCGACCCGGAGCCGCTCACCGACCTGATCGATGAAGATCGCCGCCGCGTCTCCGCCCTGGAGGACCAGGAAGAGGTCGCGCGGATGTTCGGCAAATACAATCTGGTGGCCGCGCCCGTGGTCGACACCACAAACCGGCTGGTCGGTGTCATCACCATCGACGACGTCGTCGACGTCATCGAGGAGGAGGCTGACGAAGACCTGAAGGCGCTCGGCGGCGTCACCCGCCACGAAGAGTTGTCGGACAATGTCTGGACGATCGCGCGAGGGCGATTCAACTGGCTGCTGGTCAACCTCGCGACCGCCTTTCTTGCGTCCTCTGTGCTCGGCCTGTTCGAAGGCCAGCTCGAAAAGATGGTGGCGCTTGCGGTGCTGGCGCCGATCGTCGCCAGTCAGGGCGGCAATGCGGCGACCCAGACCATGACCGTCGCGGTGCGCGCGCTGGCCACCCGCGAGCTCGGATCCTACAACGCCGCCCGGGTGATCCTGCGCGAGATCATGGTGGGCCTCGTCAACGGTCTTGCCTTCGCCGTCATCACCGGCATCGCCGCGGTCGCCTGGTTCAAGATTCCGGGCCTTGGCGTGGTGATCGGGCTCGCCATCGTCTGCAACCTGGTTGCCGGTGCGCTCGGCGGGATTTTGATCCCGATGGTGCTTGAACGGGTGCGAGCCGATCCGGCCGTTGCGTCCGGCACCTTCGTTACCACGATCACGGACGTGGTTGGCTTCTTCTGCTTCCTCGGCATCGCCACTTTGTGGTTCGGCCTGAACTAGCGCCTCGCTTAGCGTTAATCGGGCCTTAAGTCGGTTCGCCCACAATGCGGCTTTCCGGAGCAGACCATGAAGCGCCTGCGGCTGAAAGCGGATGGACGGATCGTCGAGCTGCGAGACGGGCAGGAGTTCCCGCTCGCGCCCGAGACGCCGACCGGGTCGCTCACGGTGCGCGACCTGCGCCGCCGATCGCATCTGACCCAGCTCGAATTCGCCGCCAAGCTCGGTGTGCCCGTGGAGACGATCCGCAATTGGGAGCAGGGCAAGCGAGCCCCGCGCGGACCGGCACGGGCGCTTCTGGCGGTCATCGCCCATTCGCCGGAAACGGTATTCGCTGCGCTGGCGACAGAGGCCTCTGCCGCGTGAGTTGGCAGCGGAGCTGCGGCGGCCCATAATGGGCGCATGAACATCATCGAAGCCAATGGCGCCAGGATCCCGGCGATCGGGCTCGGTACCTGGGAACTGCGTGGACGCACCTGCGCGCGGATCGTCGAGCAGGCGCTCAGGCTCGGCTATCGCCACATCGACACCGCGCAGATGTACGACAATGAGCGCGAGGTCGGCGAGGGGCTCCGCGCATCCGGCGTGAGACGCGACGACGTCTTCATCACGACCAAGGTCTGGACCACCCATTTCAGGCCCAACGACCTCGAGCGCTCGGCCAAGGAAAGCCTGGCGCGGCTGCGGCTGACCGAAATCGATCTCTTGTTGCTGCACTGGCCGAACCCGCAGGTGCCGCTCGCGGAAACGATGGGCGCGCTGGCGCATGCCAAGCAGCTTGGGCTCGCGCGCCATATCGGGGTGTCCAACTTCACGGTCGCCTTGATCGAGGAGGCGGTGGCGGCCTGCGCGGAGCCGTTGGTGTGCGACCAGGTCGAGTATCATCCCTATCTCGATCAGGCGAAGGTGAAGGCCGCCTGCGCCCGGCACGGCATGGCGCTGGTCGCCTATAGCCCGATTGCGAAGGGCCGCATCCGGAACGAGCGCGCATTGGCGCGGATCGGCGACCGCTATCGCAAGACGGCGGCCCAGGTCTGCCTGCGCTGGCTGGTGCAGCAGAATGTTGCCGCGATCCCGCGGACATCGAAGCTCGAACGGCTGTCCGAGAACATCAACGTCTTCGATTTCGAATTGTCGGAGGACGACATGAGCCTGATCTCGGTCATGGGCGGCGCCTCCGGCCGCATCACCGATTTCGGCTTCGCGCCGAAATGGGATTGAGACACCCCTCGATTGCCCGCTATGCTGATGACGGGCAGGGGGCTCAAACCTGATCAGTTGCGAATGAACCTGCGGGAGCTCATTCCTGTGGACGTGACGGCGTCGGCGGTTGCGCACGTGTCCGTGCTGGCCCTGGTGCTGCTCCTGTCCGAAGTCCATCCGTTTGACGTCGTGGCGGCTGACACCGTCCCGGTCGATATCGTCACGCCGCAGGACATCGAGAAGAAGGACATCGAGAAGAAGCCCGAACCGACCCCGTCGCCGTCGCCTTCTCCGTCACCATCCATCGATCTGTCTGCGCTCCAAGAGCCGCCTGTAAGCACGCCGCCTCCACCGGCGCCGCAGCCCGCAGCGCCGCAGCCGGCAGCGTCGCCGCCGCCCCACCAGAACCAGCCGGAACCGGCGGAATCAGGTTCGGTCCGGCCGCAAGCCGCGGCAACACCGGCGGCCGCCCCAGCCTACACGCCGCCGGAGCCTGATCTCTCGATCAAATACAATGTCCAACTCGGCCTGCCGCCAGCCCTTCCGCCGATGGCGGCGCCAGCCCCGGCGCCGGCCGCGCGCTACGGTGGCAAGGTCGACGATGATTTCGATGCACCGGCCGTCAGAGCCGCCGACCTCACTCCGAGCGTCGTCGCCGAGTTTCGCCGCCATCTCAAGACCTGCTCGAAGCTGCCGGCAGCGCTAAAACCTTCCGACGACGTCAAGGTCACGCTGCGCGTGTTCATGACGCCGCAGGGGACGCTCGCCGACGAGCCGTTGCTGATCGAGGCGAGCGCGTCCGAGAAGGGACCGGTGTTGATGCGTGGCGCGATGAGCGCACTGGAAGCGTGCCAGCCCTACAAGATGCTCCCAGCGGATCGCTATGGCGAGTGGAAGGTGCTCGATCTCAGCTTCACGCCGCAGGACTTCGCTTCGTAGCCGCGAAGCCAATGTCGTCGACGTCACGATGCGAGTTGCACGGCCGCGCCGCGCTGTGGCAAAGTAGCAATTCAACCGGATCCCCCGCACATGTTGAAGCTCGTCATCGGCAACAAGAACTATTCGTCATGGTCGATGCGGCCGTGGCTGGCGCTGCGCGCCAACAACATCGCGTTCGAGGAAGTCTTCATCCCGCTGTACACCGATAAGGCGGACAAGGACCGGATCCTGAGTTTCTCGCGTGCCGGCAAGGTGCCGACGCTGATCGATGGCGATGTCACGGTCTGGGATTCGCTGGCGATCATCGAATACCTCGCCGAGAAATATCCGGAAACAAGGCTCTGGCCTGAGGATCGCGCGGCCCGCGCCCATGCGCGCTCGGTCTCCGCGGAGATGCATTCGGGCTTCATGCCGCTGCGCAATGAATGCGGCATGAACCTGCATCGCCCGATCCGGGCGATTCCGTTGTCGGACGACGCTCGCGCCAATGTCGCGAGGATTCAGGAGATCTGGGCAGACTGCCACGCGCGCTACGGCAAGCAGGGGCCGTTCCTGTTCGGGGCGTTCTCCGGCGCGGATGCGATGTTCGCTCCAGTCGTGCATCGCTTCCGCACCTATGCGATCCCGGTGAAGCCCGAGGCGCAGGCCTATGTCGATGCGATGACGTCGCTGCCGGCATTCCAGGAGTGGACGCGCGACGGGCTTGCCGAAACGCTCGTGATCGAGCGGTTCGAGACCGTCTAACCCGGCCGACCCAGTTCGCAGTCATGCCTCGTACTTTCCGGCGGCCGCCTACCATGCGAGCCCGGATGGCGGGCTGCCCTTAGGTGGCTGGATCGCAGGAATCCGCACTTTCGCCCATTCTCGTCGTGGAACGCGGCCGACTCGCTCGCGGGCCTTCTATCCTGCTGAAAAATATACGAATTTCGTGCGTTTGCTGGCCCCCGATCCTGCTGGATTTCGGGGCCCTTGCTGTGCTAACTTGACGCGGGGTTCTCAATGTTGGCCGCCGCTGTGGGACCTAAGGCAGCGCGCCGACGATCCAAGAAAATGGAGAGGGCGTTGAAGCACAAGTACGGCGTTGGAGAGACTGTCTATTTCACTGCGAGCAACGTGTCTCGTCCGGCCGCTACCGGGACCTATCAGGTGGTCCGGCTGCTGCCGACCGACGGTGACGATTGCCAATACCGCATCAAAAGCTCGACCGAAGCTTTCGAACGGGTCGCCAAGGAAAGCCAGCTCGCCCTGTCCTGAAGAGAGCTGTGCGCAAGCACCCGGTAGGCGCGGTTCCCTGATGGGTCGCCGTCAAAAGGCCCCGTTCGCAGAACGACTCTGCCGAAGACCGAATGCCCGAAAGGAGGCGTTCGCCTTTGGCGACTGTGTTTTACGCTGCGTTGAGGGACATCGCGCATGAGCTGGGTTTCTTCGCTGGATCATATCTGGCGCTCCGCGACTTTTCCGATGTGGCTGACGCTGGCCGCCGCAGGATTTTTTGGGGTGATCCTGTTGATCACGCTGTTGCGCGCGGAGAAATCCGTGGCCAACGGCGCGTTGACGGTCATCACCTTGCTTGCGATTGCGGTCGCTGCTGCCTCGACCATTCGTGGCTTCGATTCCGGTAATCGGCTTGCTTCCGCTGATGCGCGATCGGCGCAGCCGGTCGTCGCGGCGCCAGCCGCGCTCGCCTGCATCGATGACCTCGCGGGCGATGCCGTGCTGAACGCCTGCGAAAAGGTGTTATTCGGTTCCGCCGACTCTGCGGCTGCCGCGGTCGCCTATGCGGCTTCCCAGATCACCCGCCTAGCGTCATTGGGGGATATTGCGACCGCCGAGCGCAACACATCGCCCGAACTGCAGGCGCTGCGTCGCGCGGTCGAGCGGGACCGCTACGGGCTCATGGCCTATGTGCTCACTGTGCGCGACCATTGCACGCCGGCCTCATGCGCGGCGTTCAGTTCGCTCGGGACCACCCAGCAGATCGCGTCCAATATGGACGAGCACCTCTATGAGAACTTGATCACCCGTTACGCGCCGTCGTGGAACGCGCCGGCGCCTGCCATTGCAGCGGCGGCCGGAGCAGGGGTGCTGGGAGCACTGCCGCCGTCGGTCCCCACCGGCAAACCTACCAACGCCGAATTTCCGTCGGCCGCGAATACCCCTCCGATCAGCATCATGACGCCTGAGCCCGCACCGAAGCCGTCGGCGGCTGCGGCGGCCGCCACGACCGCAGCTCCGCCTGCGTCGCGTCCCGCGCCAGCGGCTTCGCCCGCGCCGCCGGCCGCTGCCAAGAAACAGGCGGTGGCTAAACGTCCGCCGGCACCCGCGCCGGTCCCGATCACGCCGCCACCACCGGCGTCCACAGCCGCTCCCGCAACTTCGGACGAGTGATCTTTTCAAAACCGGAGCCGGCGGCTAAAGCGAAACGATCATGCCGCTTCATCTCATCAAGCTCGCCGTCGGTTGCGACTCGGTCAAGGAACTCAAGACCTGGGTCGCCGAGCGGATGGCGATCGCGAAGAAGAAGGCCTTGCCCCAGCGTCACATCCATATCACGCGGATGACGCCGAAACGGGAGGAGGAAATCCTTGCCGGCGGCTCGCTCTATTGGGTGATCCGCGGCGAGATCGCCGCGCGCGAGAAGATCATCGCGATCGAGCCGTTCCGCGACAAGGACGGCATCGGCCGCTGCCGCATCGTGATGCAGCCCAAGGTGATCGCGGTATCGCCGCGCCCGATGCGCCCCTTCCAGGGCTGGCGCTATCTCACCGCCGATGCCGCGCCGCCCGACCTGACCAAATCGGCCGCTTCCGGCGTCGCGGCGATGCCCGAGCCGATGCGGCGCGAGCTGCGCGATCTCGGATTGCTCTAGATTCTTGTTTTGACGCGTTTTCTTCACGCGAACCGGTGTCCACTTCGCTCGAAAACGCTCTAAGGCGCGGCCGCCCTAAACCGCGATATTGTCGATCAGTCTCGTGGTGCCGAGCCTGGCGGCCACCAGCATCCGCAGCGGGCCGTCCTTGATCGAAGCGATCGGCGCCAGCGTCTCGGCGTGGCGCACTTCCAGATAGTCGAGCTTGAAGCCGGCCTTCTCGATCAGCTTGGCGCCTCCGGCGACAGCCGGCTTGATCGCTTCACCGGCGCGGATCCGGCGGGCGGTTTCCTTCATGACGCGATAGAGCTCCGGCGCCACGCGCCGTTCTTCGGGCGAGAGGTAGACGTTGCGGGATGACATTGCGAGCCCGTCGCGTTCGCGCACAGTTTTCGAGCCGATCACCTTGACGCCGAGGTCGAGGTCTCGCGCCATCTGGGTCACGACCCGCAACTGCTGAAAGTCCTTCTCGCCGAAGATCGCAAAATCCGGCCGGCACTGCGTGAACAGTTTGCCGACGACCGTTGCGACCCCGCCGAAGAAATGCGGGCGGAAGCGGTCTTCGAGGCCGACGGTGGCGGGCCCCTCCGGCGCGATCCGCGTGGCAAAGCCATCCGGGTACATCGTCTTGACGTCGGGATGCCAGATCAGGTCGACCTTCTCGGCGGCGAGCTTTGCGACGTCGTCCTTCCATGTACGCGGATAGGAGCCGAAATCCTCTGATGGCGCGAACTGGGTCGGATTGACGAAGATCGAGACGATGACGCGCTGGGCGCGTCGCTTGGCAAGGCGGACCAGCGACACATGCCCGTCATGGAGAGCTCCCATGGTTGGGACCAGTGCTGTCATGGCCTTTCTTCCGCGCAAAGCCTCGACGGAGCGGCGCAAGGCAGGGACGGTGCGGACGACCACGGGACTTCGCGACATCTGGATTCAATCTCTTGGGCTGGTTCGGGAAGGTCTGGTCGGGCGAGACGGGCTTGGACTCGCTCGATGAGGCGGGCACGTGACCATACCAAGGGGAAGGCGTCGACGCCAAGGCGGCAGGCGGGCGCACCTGACCCGCTTGGCGGCCTCAAGCGATTGCGGGCTGACATCTCCCGCGATGGATTCATGATTAAGGAAGACAGTCGGCTGCTCCTTGAGCGCAGGGCGCATTTCACTTGACCGTCGAAGCGCCCGATTTGAAGATATCGAGGGGATCAGGTCATGCTGGTACAGGCTAGTCAGGCGCAATCCGGCTCCGCCCATGTGGTGGTGCTTGGCAACGAGAAGGGCGGTTCGGGCAAATCCACCACCGCCCTGCACATCGCCGTCGCCCTGATGAAGGCCGGCCAGCGGGTCGCCACCATCGATCTCGATTGCCGCCAGCAGAGCTTTACCCGCTACATCAATAACCGGCGGGCCTGGGCACGGCGCACCAATCTTGGCCTCGAAATCCCCGTGCATCATTGCATCAAATACGGCGAGACGATGCAGATCGCGGAGAACGAGAACGCCGAGTTCCAGCAGTTCATGGCGGCGATCAGCACGGTCGAGCGCAATTTCGATTTCATCGTCATCGATACGCCGGGCACGGACAGCTACCTGATGCGGCTCGCCCATTCGATGGCCGACACGCTGGTCACGCCGATCAATGACAGCTTCCTTGACTTCGACGTGCTGGGCACCATCGATCCCGTCACCTATTCGGTGACCGGCGAAAGCCATTACGCCGAGATGGTGCGCGACGTCAGGCGCAAGCGGCGCCAGGTGGACGGCACCACCACCGACTGGATCGTGGTCCGCAACCGCCTCTCGATGCTTGGGTCGCGCAACAAGCAGCTCGTCGCAAGCGGCCTGAAACAGTTGTCGCTGCGGCTCGGTTTCCGCTCGATCGACGGCGTTGCCGAGCGCGTCGTCTACCGCGAATTCTTCCCGCGCGGCCTGACCGCGCTCGACGATATCGACGAGCAGACGCTCGGCACCCGGCCCAGTATGGGCCACGTCACGGCGCGCGAGGAGGTGACTGGCCTCCTGCGCCAATTGAAGCTGCCGCTCGACGAGCGCGGCCGCCGCCGCGCGGCCAACCGGGCCGAATGGTTCAGCCAGGTCGACAAACCGCTCGAGCTCCACGACATCATCGCGACTTGAGAGGGCGGCTCACGCCGGCTGCAGGATCGTCATCTTGAAGGGGCCGCCATTGGCGGCCGCGTGCGCCACCGCCTCGTTGACGTGATCAAGGTCGAAGGTGGTAACCTCAAACAGGTCGAGCGGCAGCAGGCCTGCCCGGATCATGCCAACGAGACCGAGCGTTGCTTCCGGCGGATACATCCACACGCCGTGGATGGTGATGCATTCGCGCATGATCCAGGGGTAGGGCAATTCGAGGCCTGGGCCACCCAGCATCCCGACGCCGCCCATAAGCGCCACGCGCCCGTAGGGGCGCACCGTCATGACGGCCGCGCGCACCGTGGTTGCACTGACCGAGGGCGGCATCAGGTCGATCACGCAATCGATCGGGCCGTCAGCCGCCTCGCGCATCCGCCGGCGATCGTCCTCCTCATTGCCGGAAAGCCGGACCGGGCGCACCCTGTGGCCGAAGCGACGCCCCAGGTCGGCGAGCACCCTTTCATTGCGCCCCGGCGCCACCACGCATCTCGCGCCCATGGCGAGCGCGACCGCGACGGCGGCGCTGCCGAAATTGCCGGTGGCGCCGCTGACCAGCACCGTCTCCCCCGCCTGCAGTCTTGCCGCCAGGAAGCCGCCATACGGCACAAGGCACGTGCCGAGCGCGCACCAGGCTGGCGCGTGGACCGCATCGATCGTGCCGATGCGCTTGACGTTCTCGGTTGGGACCAGCGTCTGCTCCGCGAACGAACCGTGGCGGAAGTGCCGCTGCAGCCGCAACCCGCCTTCGCCGCCCGCGCTCCAGCCTTGCAGGGTAATGTCGGGCGAGATGGCGTCGTCGCGGGAGCGGAAGGTCGGGTCGCAATAGACCCAGTCGCCCACGGCGAGGTGCGTGGCGTCGGGCCCCACCGCGCGAACCCTTCCGATCGCGCCGGGTCCCGGCACGGCCGGCAACTCCAAGAGATAGTTTCGTTCGCCGCTGAAGACTTCGTTGGCATAGGACAGTACGCGCGTCGCCACGACGTCGACCACGACTTCACCGGTGCCGATCACCGGGTCGGTAACGGTTTCGATCGCGAGTGGCGATCCAAATGATCTCAAAACAGCAGCTTTCATGGCTCTTACCCCGCTTGAGACTGCATCATCGAAGCGCCTGTCCTGGGCAACAAGACCTGGTATTATCCTGGGATCAAGAGTCCCTCCTTTCGTCGCAGGAAGAGTCCCATGGCAGATGCCCGGCAAAGCGAACTCGGCGATTTCCTGCGCTCGCGGCGGGAGAAGCTGACACCAAAAACTGCCGGCCTTCCGATCGGACGACGCCGCCGGACGCCCGGCTTGCGCCGCGAGGAGGTGGCCGAACTCGCCGGCATCGGCGTCGATTGGTACACGCGGCTCGAACAGGGGCGCAGCGTCAGCCCTTCGCTGACGACGATCGACGCCTTGGCGCGAGCGCTACGGTTGACCAAGGCCGAGCACGCGCATCTGCGGGCGCTGATCCGCGACGCCGATCGGCGGCCGTTCATCCCGGAGGTGGTGCCACCGGCGATCCGGCGCACGATGGAGAGCTTGAACCAGCCGGCCTATATCACCGGGCGGCGCTGGGACATTCTGGCCTGGAACGATGCCGCAGAACAAACCTTCGGCTTCAGCCGACTTCCGCCAGCCGACCGCAACGTGCTCATCTGCATGCTGACCAATGAGGCGACGCGGCGTCTGTTCGGTCCATCATGGGCCGATGAAGCCCGCCGGATGGTGGCCCAGTTTCGCGCAAGTCACGATCTCTGGGCGGGCGATCCTGCCTTTCGCGACCTGCTCGCTCGGCTGCAGCACGGCTGCCAGGAATTCGCCCAATGGTGGGGGGCGCACGATATCAAAAGCAGCGTGTCCGGCCGCAAAGTGCTCAGCCATCCCAAGAGGGGCCGCCTGGCCTACGAATATGCGAGCTTTCAGGCCAATGACGACCCGGCGCTGAAACTTACCATCTACACGGCTGCCTGAACCCGTGTGACTACGGGGGAGGGTCCAAAGCTGGGAACAAACTTCAAAGTGGGCCGTTTTATTACAAATGTATTGAGCGCCTAGACCCGAATTTCGCAGGCGCCATCATAAGGTTAGGAGGAAAGCCAAATCCCACAGCTACTTGTGCGCATGCACAAGGATTAGGTGCATCGCACAACGATCAGGCGGTCAACACACAACATTTGGACTTCCCGTCACGTCGCTGTGACATATATCATCCACACGGACCGTCAGAGTCCGGACAAATGGGATATAGCGCCAGAGGCGGGCGCGCCGAGGACGAATATGAAACGTGGAATTACCGTTCTGCTTTCACTTACCGTGCTTGTTACTGGCGCGTATTTCACCGCCAGCAAGTGGGCTATCCGTCACGAGACACTCAAATTCTATGATCCGGCGCGGGACAATCGCCTCGTTCCCGTCGACGTCGCCGTGCGCTGGGACAAGGAGATGCAGGCCAACGCCGGCATGATCACCCTGCCGGTGGCGATCCTCAACCACGGCAATACCGTCAAGAACACCGAGTATTCGTTCCTGACCAACATCTTTGCCGCGCGCGGCTATCTGGTGATCAGCCCGCAGCACGACCTGCCGACAGACCCGCCGATGGTGACCAAGGCCGGCGAGCTCTATGTCGGCCGCTTGCCGCAAATCCAGCGCGGCGTGGCCAATATCCACTTCGCTATCGACGAGATGAAGAAGCTCCAGCCTAACGCCGACTATGCCAAGGTCACCATGGTCGGACACTCGATGGGCGGCGACATCTCGATGTACTTCGCCAAGCAGTATCCCGACGAGATCAAGAAGGTCGTGACGCTGGACAATCTGCGCGTGCCGTTCCTGACCGACGGCAAGTTCAAGATCCTGTCGTTCCGCTCGAAGGATACCCATTTCAAGCCTGATCCGGGCGTCGTGCCCGATGATGAGGAGTGCGAGAAGTCAGGTATCACCGTGGTGAACACCAACTTCCAGCACAACGATATGCGCGACACCGGCCCGGACGTGGCGAAGAACTCGATCCAGGCGATGCTCGACAAGTTTCTGGTCGATAGCGACAGTGAGGTGGCGCCGGTCGACACCAGGAGTGCGCCGCCGAAGATCCTCGAACCGGGACCGGTCTCGCTCTACGTACCGGATCCCTCGACCAAGAAGGTCCAGAAGACCGAGACCGAGAAAGATCGCTCGGCCGTACCAAACTGACCTCTGGCCCCAATGCTCGGCGCATCCCGCGCGCGCATTGACGCTTTCCTGGTCTCGGCCCACATAATCCTCGCAGCAACGGCGAGGATTCATGGCTGGCGAACCGACCAAACCGAAATCCGGTAACGACATCGCTGCGCAGGCGGCCGAGGCCCGCAAGTTCGGTCGCCTGCCGGAAGCATCTCCGTCCAGCTCCGACGATATCGCCGCCTTCGTCGCCAAGGCGCGCGCGATGTCGCCGCATCAGGCCAGCGCGCGCGGAAGGCTGATTTTTGCACTCGACGCCACCATGAGCCGGCAGCCGACCTGGGACATGGCCTGCGCGCTGCAGGCGGACATGTTTCGCGAAGCCGCTTCCCTGGGCAGCCTGGATATCCGCCTGGTCTACTACCGCGGTTTCAACGAATGCCGGGCGACTGGCTGGATTTCCGACAGCGCTCACCTTGCCAGATTGATGGGCAAGATCGATTGCCAGGGCGGCAATACTCAGATCGGCAAAGTGTTGTCCGAGACGCGCCGCGAGGCGGTCGCCTCCGGGGTGCGGGCCGTGGTGTTCGTCGGCGATGCCATGGAGGAGTCCGTCGATGATCTCTGCACCAAGGCCGGCGAACTCGGGCTGCTCAAGGTACCCGTCTTCATGTTCCAGGAAGGCGGCGACGCCACCGCCGAGCAGGCGTTCCGTGAGATTGCGCGGCTGACCGGCGGCGCCTATTGCCGCTTCGATCCGGGTGCAGCGGCGCAATTGCGCGAACTGCTGCGGGCGGCTGCGGCCTACGCCGCCGGCGGCCGCGAGGCGCTGCTGCAGTTGTCGAAAACCGCAAGCGGTGCGGCCAAGTTGATCGGCCAGATGAAGTGACGGTGGTCGCCACGTCCCCTGACAGCGCACGGCGGCGCACCAGCCAGGCTGGGTCGTTGTGGGCTTGGTTCGCGATGCTTTTCCTCGCCGCCGCGATTATATTGCGCCCATGCCAACCCTGATTGCCGGCGTCGTCGCCGTTGTCACGCTTTATCTCCTGCTGCAGATGTTTCGGGCCGCCAACCCGGCGATGATGGCGCGCGCGATCAAGATCGTCGGCGGCGTGTTGTCGCTCGCGGTCGCCGCCTATACCGGAATCAGGGGCGAACTTGCTGTCGCGATCCCGCTCGGGATCTTTGGCGCCGGCCTGCTCGGCTGGTCCCCGAACGTGCTGGGCAATTTCGGCAGCATCTTCGGCGGCACGCAGCGCTCCGCCGGACAGAGCTCGCGCGTGCGCTCGAAATATCTCGACATGAGCCTCGACCACGACACCGGCGCGCTGTCGGGTCAGATCGTGGAAGGGCCGAATGCCGGCCGCTCGCTCGACGAGTTCGACCTTCAGGGATTGCTGGCGATGGCCGCCGGCTTCGACGCCGAGAGCGTCACGTTACTTGAAAGCTATCTGGACCGCCGGTTTCCCGCTTGGCGTCAGGACGCGCAGCGCAACGGGGCAGGGGGGCAACGCCGCGCGGCGCCGGGCGGCAAAATGACGGAAGAGGAGGCCTACCAGATCCTTGGCCTGCAGCCGGGAGCCTCGCGTGACGAGATCAGCCGGGCGCACCGCACTCTCATGAAGAAACTGCATCCCGACCAAGGGGGGTCGACGTACCTCGCTGCCCGTGTAAACGAGGCCAAGGATACCTTGCTTCGCACGCATTCTAGCTAACTCCGGCACGCTACCAACGCTACAAACCGAGAGTTGCCGCTGCTTCTCTGTGCTGACGCGCCCTGTCTCGCCCGCCGTTGTCCAGCGTGGTCGATCCCCTGTTCTCGAAAGCTTAACCGTAAATCCTTGCCGAGAAGTTTTCGCGAGGGAACAAGTGGCCGCGGCTGCGACAGGCCGACGCAAAAAAGCCGGCGCTAGTGGGCGCCGGCTTTGCGATTTTACGATCGGGCCGAAAGATCAGTTGCGGATGGTGATGCAGGAGATGTCGGCGCGTTTCAGCGTCCGGCACGCCGCCTCGGCCTGCTCGCGCTCGAGGCCGGCAAAGCGGGCGCGATAAAGCTTGCGGTTATCCTTGCCGACGACCGGCTCGGTGAAGGGATCGGCCTTGCCGAGGAGGCCGCGCGACTGGTTGCGCGCAAGATCGATGCGCTGGCGCGCCTCGTTCTCGCTTTCGAGTGCACCGACCTGGATGATCCAGCCGGTGTGCACGGCAGGCTGCGTGGGCTTGGCGACCGCGGCCGGCGACACCGCTTGCGGCTGGAGCGCGGCGACCGTCTGCGGCGAGGAGGTGGGCTGCTGCAGGCTCGACGCGGGCAACACACCGAGGATGCCATTGCCGGTGCCGAACCCGGCAGGCTGCGGCGGCATTTCGGCTCTGGCTGCGGACCTTGCGGCGTCGGTCTTGGCGACGTCGGCGCTTGCCACGACGGCGCTGGAGGTCTCGGCGACTTCCGGACGGGGTGGGATCGCATTGGTGACCGGTGGTGCCGGCTGGGATGGCGCGGCGGAGGCGAGCTTGGTGCCGCCGGCCTTGACCTGAACCGTCTTCACCTTGACCGGCTTCATCGGCTCGGCCGAGCCGGGAATGATCGCCATCGGCTGGCTCTGGATCACGCCGTTGGTCAGGGGCGCGGGTTCGGATTTGGGCTCCGGCCTCGCCGCTGGCTCAATCTTCGCTGGCGGCGGGGGAAGGGCGGCGGCCGCTGCGGCCATCAGCGATGCCTTTGCGGCCGGGCGCGGGGCCGCCGGCGTGAGCGCTGCCATTGCGGGCTCAGCGGAGGCGGCGGCGCCGGAAGTGACCTGCGCCGGCTGGTCGTTGCCGCGCGACGGCGTATCAGCTTCCGCGATATTGGTATTGCCATCCGCGACGTTCTTCTCGGTGATGGCGGCGGCGGTGCGGATCGTTGCGCCCTTCTCGAGGTTCTCGGCGAGCAGGCTGCGCATGATGGCGTCGCGCGAGCCGCCGCTGCGGCCACCCAACACCACGCCGATCAGATGGCGGTTGCCGCGGCGCATCGAACTGACGAGATTGAAGCCGGAGGCGCGGGTGTAGCCGGTCTTGATGCCGTCGATGCCCTCCACCTTGCCGAGCAGGTGGTTGTGATTGCGGATCGACTGTCCCCGATAATTGAACACGGTGGTCGAGAAATACCGATAGTAGCGCGGGAACCGATCCTGGATCGCGCGGCCGAGGGTGGCTTGGTCGCGCGCGGTCGTCACCTGCTCATCATTGGGCAGGCCTGATGCGTTGCGATAGACCGTCTTGCTCATGCCGAGCGAACGGGCCTTCCGCGTCATCATCTTGGCGAAATCATCCTCATCGCCGCCAATGGCTTCGGCGATCACGACGGCGGCGTCATTGGCGGAACGCGTCACCAGGCCCTTGATGGCGTCTTCGACCCTGATGGTCTGGCCGGGCCGGAGGCCAAGCTTGGTAGGAGACTGCTCCGAAGCGTGCTCCGATACCTGCATTTCCGTATCCAGCTTCATCCTGCCGGCTTCGAGGCGCTCGAACAGCAGATAAAGCGTCATGATCTTGGTCAGCGAGGCCGGGTGACGAAGACCATCGGGATTGTTGGATGCCAGCACCGAGCCGGAATTGCCGTCGACGATGATGGAAGAGAATTGGGGGCTATAGCTGTCGCGATCCACCTGATGAGAGCGCACGTGATGGCGGTGGCGGGAGCGACGCGCCTCGGCGCTCTCGCTGGAGATCAGGATCGCCGTGGTGAAGGTGATGAGCCCGAGAACGCCAACTCGCAAGACACGCGAGGAAGCGAAGGTTGTACGAAGCATTTACTTCCCCGTCCCAATTTCTATCTTGATCACCGGCCCGTGGGGCAAAATTGTGCCCGCCGGCCCGCTGACATCACCCTGTTCGACGATGGCTTCCGGAAACGAGGCTCCGGTTGCATCGGCCGGCAAGGGTCGCTGTTCTGGCTAAGATGCTGTTCACAAACAGTTTTCAGGCTGCTTGTCGGAAGATGAACCCGTTCGGGAATCAAGGTTAGGCCTGCCGAGTTTCCAAAAGCTTAATTAAGCGTTGCGTAAAGACCCGGGGTTTTCGGCAAATTCGAACAATTTGTGCAATGCACAATATCGCTTGACTTGATTGTGCGCCGCACTAGTTTGACGGCGCGTTCGGGGAGTCGGCTCCGTGCCGACAATGGGTTTGCGCAAAAAGTCTTGGGAAAGGATTCCAATGGTCAAGGTTGAAGACATTCAGAACTATGGAAAAGAGCAGATTGAGACGATCACAGCTTCGGCGAACAATCTGCAGAGCGGCGTCCAGGCGATCGCGACCGCCTATGGCGACTACGCGAAGAAGTCGTTCGAGGACACCAAGTCGTTTGTGGAAAAGCTGTCCGGCGTGAAGTCGCTCGAGAAAGCGCTGGAAGCCCAGACCGAGTATGCCCGCTCGGCCTACGAGACCTTCGTTGCCGAATCGCAGAAGATCGCCGGCCTCTACAGCGACTGCGCCAAGCAGACTTTCAAGCCGTTCGAGGGCCTGGTCGCTAGATTCAACCCGACGCATTAATCGGCGCTGCCTTAGTTTCCAAACGAAAAGCCCGGCCTTTGGCCGGGCTTTTCTGTTCGTCGAGGGGACGGTAGCTACCGCGCGACACGCAGCTTGGACAGCGAGTTCCCGATCGAAGTGAAGGCCGTCATGATCTGGGTTGAGGACGTCACGGTTGAGAATTTGTCTGAGCTGCTGGCACAGTACTTCAGAATTTGGGATGTTGGATCACCACTGGTATTCACGTGCATCGTATAGATGGTGATGCCCTGACCCTTGATGTTGTCGCACTGAATGCGCTGGCGGGCGTCGATCTGGCCATTAAATTGGACTTGGCCGTTTCCGTATGATGGCCAGCGGTCCTGGGTGTTCAGACCGTCGGACATCACGATCAGGACCTTCTGATAGGTGTAGTTGGGATCCTCGGCGGGTGCATTGAGCGGCGCGCCTTGGGTGAGGGACTGCCATCCCCACGCGATTCCGATCGGCTGATTGGTGCCGCCATTGGGTACGAGGGAATCGACCTTGTTCTTCAGGGCGGCAAAATCATAGGTGAGTGGCATCAGTTGGGGCGGGCATGCGTCATACTGATCGGCGTAGAACCGAGTGGACGGGAGAGAAGTGTTGATGGTTGGTGTGGTATTCAGCGTATCGTAGTCCTGGTCGCGGTCCGTCACGCAGCCGTTCCAGGTGGTGTGATTGTTCGTCTTCCAGGTCTTGCCGGCGGCGGTGCAACTGCTGCTGTTCTTATAGGAGGTGTTGCTGCAGGTCCCATTGACCGCATCCCACTCGCTCCAGTTGATCCAGGGTTGATTGTAGTTGCCGGGACCGGCGTTGACCTCCTTGGCGAACGGAACGAGCGAGATGTAGACATCGCCTGGATTCTTTGCGAGCGCAGCGAGCTGATCGATCAGGGCCTTTGCGGCAGGCTTCAGGGCGGCCATCTTGCCGTCGTTCTGCATCGAACCGGTCACGTCGAGTACCAGCGCAACCCGCATCCGAACCGTGCCCCAGAGAGAGGTGGAGCTGAGGTTGAAGCCGAGAGTGTCAAGGCTCGCGAACTTCAAGAATTCGGTATTCACGCTGCCGGAGCCATCGACCTTGATGGTCGAGCCGTTTCCGGTATTCTGCGTATAACTCGCGTTGATCGTCACCGATTGGGCATCGGGGTTAGTGTAGAGCGCGGCGAAATATTTCCGCGCCGCCGTGGTGACGTCCGAGGTCGATATCCTGCCGTCGGTCAGATCTTTCGCCACCATCAGCGCCGTCGAGTCGAGCGCCGCCTGCATCGAGGAGCGGGCGCTGTTGGCGCGGGAATAGTCGATCGCGGCACCGACGAGGGTGATGATCGGAACCGCAGCCAAGGCAAAAATTACCGCTATATTGCCTTGATCCGCGCCGGCGAACCGGCGGGCCGCTGTACGAAGGCGGTCGAAAATGGCTGTAACGGACATGGCGTTCACCGCAATCTGGTTGGTGCCGCCATTTCTCAGTGCGCCGCTAAATAGGTGGTAAACCGGTCCTCATAAAAACGGGTCAAAGCCAAGGCAAAAGCCGAACGACGGGGACGAAAGCGGACCTATTGTCAATGGTCGCTAAACGAGTAGTCGGCTTCCTTTGTCAAACCCGCCAGAAACGATTAACCTTCGCATGAGCGTCGAGACCCGGGAGTCGGGCCGGCCGGCCCCGTGTGAGCCACGCATCTGTGCTTGCAGCGGGACAAAGCCGGGCCCATATTGCCTTTTGCCGATCCAGCAAAGGATCGGACCGGGAAACGGCGATCTCTCGAGCGTGCTGGAAGTTCCGTGACGACTGTTTTCGGCGTTGCGCAACCTCCAAGTGCGTTGCGTGTTTCCTTTGGGGATGTCGAACGCCTGAGCCATGTCGCAGACAGTTTTTGCAACCAATTCGCCCATATCGGCGCTTGCCGCGCCATCAGCGCCCCGGATGAGCAACGATGAGGGCCGTAGTGGGGGGGCCACCGGAGGTCCGTCCACTTCGGTCATTACCAAGGTCAAGCCGAAGACCAAGCGCCCGAATTTGTACCGCGTCCTGATCTTGAACGATGACTACACTCCGATGGAGTTCGTCGTTCATGTCTTAGAGAAGTTCTTCAACAAGGACGCGGAAGCGGCGACCAAGATCATGCTACACGTCCACCACCATGGCATCGGGGAGTGCGGGGTTTTCACCTATGAGATCGCCGAGACCAAGGTGACCCAGGTGATGGATTTTGCGCGGAAGCACCAGCATCCGCTGCAATGTGTGATGGAAAAGAAGTAACGCGGGCCCAACGTCGAGCAGACCCGCCACGAAGCGGAACGGGTCTTGCATTTAATTCGCCTGACGGAAGCGCGCTTTGCCCGATGGAAGCGGATGATGTTCCCGCTGACTGGAGGGATGTGGCTCTCGGTCGCGGCGCCTTTGCTCGATTGGCTGACCGCTGCGCGAAGCCGGGCTTTCGCCACGATCGTGCGTGACTATATGACAGGGGATGACGAAGGTTGTTGTTGCCTGACCGGGCAATGGCGATCATGATGGCCGGGGGCCACAGAGGAAGCGAATGCCTACTTTTTCCCAAAGCCTTGAACAATCCCTGCATCGTGCATTGGCGATTGCAAACGAGCGTCACCATCAATACGCGACGCTTGAACACCTTCTGCTGTCGCTGATCGATGACTCGGATGCGGCCGCGGTGATGCGGGCCTGCAGCGTTGATCTCGACAAGCTCAGGACCAGTCTCGTCAACTATCTTGAGACCGAATTCGAAAACCTTGTGACTGATGGCGCCGATGACGCGAAGCCGACCGCCGGTTTCCAGCGCGTGATCCAGCGCGCGGTGATCCATGTGCAGTCCTCGGGTCGCGAAGAAGTGACCGGCGCCAATGTGCTGATCGCGATCTTCGCCGAGCGCGAAAGCCACGCTGCCTATTTCCTGCAAGAGCAGGACATGACGCGCTACGACGCGGTCAACTACATCAGCCACGGCATCGCCAAGCGGCCGGGCGTCTCCGAGGCGCGGCCGGTGCGCGGCGTCGACGAGGAGACCGAGGCCAAGGGCAATGAGGACGCCAAGAAGAAGGGCGAGGCGCTCGAGACCTATTGCGTCAACCTCAACAAGAAGGCGCGTGACGGCAAGATCGATCCGGTGATCGGGCGCAATGCCGAGATCAGCCGCGCGATCCAGGTGCTGTGCCGCCGGCAGAAGAACAATCCGCTGTTCGTCGGCGAAGCCGGCGTCGGCAAGACCGCGATCGCGGAGGGACTGGCCAAGCGCATCGTCGACAGCGAAGTGCCGGAAGTGCTGGCCGCGGCCACCGTGTTCTCGCTGGACATGGGAACGCTGCTTGCCGGTACGCGCTATCGCGGTGATTTCGAGGAGCGCCTGAAGCAGGTGCTGAAGGAACTCGAGGCGCACCCGAACGCGATCCTGTTCATCGACGAAATCCATACCGTGATCGGCGCCGGCGCCACGTCGGGCGGCGCGATGGATGCGTCCAACCTACTCAAGCCCGCGTTGGCTTCGGGCACCATCCGCTGCATGGGCTCGACGACCTACAAGGAATACCGCCAGCATTTCGAGAAGGACCGCGCCCTGGTGCGCCGGTTCCAGAAGATCGACGTCAACGAGCCGACGGTGGAAGACGCGATTGCGATCCTCAAGGGCCTCAAGCCCTATTTCGAGGATTACCATCGGCTGAAATACACCAATGAGGCGATCGAGGCGGCGGTGCAGCTTTCGTCGCGGTACATCCACGATCGCAAATTGCCTGACAAGGCGATCGACGTGATCGACGAGTCCGGTGCGGCGCAGATGCTGGTCGCCGAGAACAAGCGCAAGAAGACGATCGGCATCAAGGAGATCGAGACCACGATCGCGACCATGGCGCGGATTCCGCCCAAGAGCGTGTCGAAGGACGATGCCGAGGTGCTGAAGCACCTTGAGCAGACCCTGAAGCGCGTGGTGTTCGGTCAGGACAAGGCGATCGAGTCGCTATCGGCCTCGATCAAGCTGGCGCGTGCCGGCTTGCGCGAACCGGAAAAGCCGATCGGCTGCTACCTGTTCTCGGGCCCGACCGGCGTCGGCAAGACCGAGGTGGCAAAACAGCTTGCGGCGTCGCTCGGCGTCGAGCTGCTGCGCTTCGACATGTCCGAGTACATGGAGCGGCACACGGTGTCGCGCCTGATCGGTGCACCTCCCGGCTATGTCGGCTTCGACCAGGGCGGCCTCTTGACCGACGGCGTGGACCAGCATCCGCATTGCGTGGTGCTGCTCGACGAAATCGAGAAGGCGCATCCGGATCTCTACAACGTGTTGCTGCAGATCATGGATCACGGCAGGCTGACCGACCATAACGGCAAGCAGGTCAACTTCCGCAACGTGATCCTGATCATGACCACGAATGCCGGCGCGGCGGATCTCGCCAGGCAGGCCTTCGGTTTCACCCGCAGCAAGCGGGAAGGCGACGACCACGAGGCGATCAATCGCCAGTTCGCGCCGGAATTCCGCAACCGGCTGGATGCGATCGTCTCCTTTGCGCATCTTAATGCCGACGTGATCGGCATGGTGGTCGAGAAGTTCGTGCTTCAGCTCGAGGCGCAGCTTGCGGACCGCGACGTCACCATCGAACTGTCCGAGCCCGCAAAGGCCTGGCTGATCGAGAACGGCTATGATGAGCAGATGGGTGCCCGCCCGATGGCGCGGGTGATCCAGGAGCACATCAAGAAGCCGCTGGCCGATGAAGTGCTGTTCGGTCATCTCAAGGGCGGCGGCCATGTCCGTGTCATCCTGGTCAAGGACGAGGCGACCGGCAAAGACAAGATCGGCTTCGAGTTCGTCGAAGGCCCGGTCACGCCGAAGCCGGAGAAGCTCCCAGGCGCCCGCAAGCGCAAGCCGAAGCCGGGCGGTCCCAATGGCGGCGGCGGCTCCAAGGGGCCGGCGCGCGGGCCGCTGGTGAAGGTCTGACAGCGTTCTGATCGATACTAAAAAGGCCGGCTGCAAAGCCGGCCTTTTTCATGTCGGGATTACGCCGCGCTCTCGCGAATACCCTTCGCGATTTCCTTCTGCGCGTCGAAATCGCGACGAAGCCGCGCCAGTTCCTCGGCGCTCAGCGCATCGGCGTTGCTGTAGTCGCGCTTCCAGGAAGGATCGGCGCTCCAGCGCAGCGGCGATTGCACCGTGGTCTGCGGTCCCGGCGCGGACTCAAGCACACGCAGCGCGAGTTCGAACGTGAATGCCTGCGAAGCCGGGTCCTGCGGCTTGCCGGCTGAATTGCCGAGCGGGAAATCGCTGAACAGGAAGCGCGGCACGGCGGCGTGCTCGACGATATCCTTCGCGCAGCCCATCACGACGGTCGAAATGCCGTTCGCTTCGAGATGCCGTGCCACCAGGCTGACGGTCTGGTGGCACACCGGGCAATTCGGCACAAGCACCGCGGCATCGACGCCATCAGCGCGGCAGCGCGCCAGGATGTCCGGCGCATCGGTCTCAATGGTGACGCGGTGGCTGCGGTTGGTGGGCGCGCCGAAGAAGCGCGGCGCGATCTCGCCGATCCGTCCTTCCTGCGCCAGCCGCCGCAATTGCGGCAACGGGAACCAGGTGCCGCTGTCCTCGGCCGAGCTGTGCACGCGGTCATAGGCGATATGGGAAATGCGCAGATCGTGCTGCTTCGATGTGTCGCCGTCATAGACCTGATAAAACTTGGCGCCGCCGTTATATTTCGCCCCCGGTCCCTGATCGCCCTTGGCGGGATCGAACGGCGCCGCCGTGGTGATGATGGCGACGCGGGATTCGGCGAGCGACTTGCGCAGCGGCTGGAACGGCGCGCTGGTGTAATGCGCCCAGCGGTAGGGCGTCGTGTAGCCGATGGCCGCATAGTAGTCGCGCGTGCGTTTCATATAGCCGATCGGCGCATCGTCGTCGGGTGCGAAGTCGAGCTGCTGGTCGGACGTTGTTGTCATCTCGTGTGCTCCGAGTGATCAAGCCGGAAGCGACAGGCAATGGTCGAGCAAATTCGGATGGGTCGCGCAGATATGATGTGCGCCGGCGCCCTTCAGCTCCTCTTCGCTGCCATAGCCGTAGAGGACGCCGATGGCCGTCATGCCGTTGCTCCGCGCGCCGACGATATCGTGGCTGCGGTCGCCGATCATGATCGCCTGCGTCGGATCCACCTTCGCCGTATCGAGCGCATGCCGCAGCAGCTCGGTCTTGTCGGTGCGCGTGCCGTCGAGCTCCGAGCCGAACACCTGTTCGAAATAGGGACGCAGGCCGAAATGGTCGATGATCCGCTCGGCATAGACCGCGGGCTTGCTGGTGGCGATGAACATGCGCGGATGCGAGGCGGCCAGCGCGGACAGCGTCTCCTGGATGCCGTGATAGGTCTCGTTCTCGAACAGACCGATATCGGCGAACCGCTCGCGATAAAGTGTCAACGCCCGATCTGCGAGCGCATCGCTGCCGACCAGTTTCTTCAAGCTCGCGTGCAGGGGAGGGCCGATGCACCAGGTCAATTCGTCTTCGCTTGGGATCGCCTGGCCCAGTCGCTCGAGGGCATATTGGATCGAACGGGTGATCCCGGGCTTGGGATTGGTCAACGTGCCGTCGAGATCAAAATAGATTGTGCGCATTTCGGCCCTGGGGCGTTGATAATGCCCAAGTTTGCTAGTTGGCCCGCCGCCTAAGTCAAGGACTGATTTGTCAGGTCTGAGATGATGCGAATAATCCCGCATTTCAGTGCCGCTTTCGCGATCTTGCTGTGGCTGGCACCGGCGGCGGCCGAGGAGCCTGACAGCCGCGTCGTGCACCCGAGCGTCGAGGAACTCGCGCAACCCCCGGAAAAGTCTGAGACCGCGCGCGAGAGCGAGGCGCGGGAGGCGATGTGCCTGATGATCGAATCTGCTGCACGGGCGAACGATCTGCCGCTCGAATTCTTTGCCCGCGTGATCTGGCAGGAGAGCCGGTTTCAGCCCGATGCGGTGGGCCCGATGACGCGGAACGGCCAGCGCGCGCAGGGCATCGCGCAGTTCATGCCGGGAACGGCGAACGAGCGCGGCCTGCTCGATCCCTTCAATCCCGTGCAGGCGCTGCCGAAGTCGGCCGAATTCCTCAGCGAGCTTCGCAGCCAGTTCGGCAATCTCGGCCTTGCCGCCGCAGCCTACAATGCCGGTCCGCGCCGCGTGCAGGACTGGCTCGCCGGCACCGGCTACATGCCGCAGGAAACGCGCAACTATGTATACGCGATCACCGGCTCCAGCGTCGACGAATGGGCGTCCGCCGCCCGCAATGGCAAGGTGCCCACACGCCCGCAGACCTCGAGCTGCCGCGAATTGATGGCGCTCTTGAAGCGCGCGCCGAACCCGTTCGTTGCCGGCCTTGAACGGCACGTTACGCTCGCCGCTGCAAAGGTCTGGGGCGTTCAGCTTGCCGCTGGCTTCAACCGCGACAAGGCGCTCGCGATGTATGCGCGCGCGATGAAGAGCCTGAGCGCCGTGATCGGTGATCAGGACCCGAGCCTGTTCAGCGCACCCCTGCGCACGCGCGGGACCGCCACCTTCTATCAGGTGCGCATCGGCGCCGACACGCGGCCCGAGGCCGACAATCTCTGTAACCGCATCCGCAAAGCCGGCGGCGCCTGTTTTGTGTTACGGAACAGGGTGTGAGCGGGCAAGATTCGTCATTGCGAGGAGCGAAAGCGACGAAGCAATCCATCTCTCCGCAAGCGGCGGCATGGATTGCTTCGCGGAGCCTGTCATCGGGCGGCGCTACGCGCCGACCCGGTGGCTCGCAATGATGTTGGGGCGCGGCTGCATGCCAGCCCTGATACCCGCTTGCTTGACGTGGCCCGGCTTCATCAGCCCTATGCCGCTCAATTCAAACCTCTCTCCGGTCCTCCGTGGCGCTTCCTCCGCTTGATTCTCCGCAATGGCACAGCTCGTTCCGCGCCTTCTTCTGGGGCGTGCGGTCGGTCGGCTCGACCATCCTGGCGCTGGTGCTGTTCGCGACCTATCTCGGCATCGGGGCGCTGGCGCATGACACGCATTTCTCGCTGGCCTGGACGCTCGCGAGCACGGTGTTTGTCTGGGCTGGACCGGCGCAGATCATCCTGGTGTCGACGCTGGGCTCCGGCGCGACCATCCTGCAGTCGGCGATTGCGGTGAGCGTCAGCGCCATCCGCCTGTTTCCGATGGTGGTGTCAGTCTTGCCAATGATGCGGACGCCAAAGACAAAACGGCGGCACCTGATCCTGGTGGCGCATCTCACCGCGGTGACGCTGTGGGTCGAATGCCATCGCTTTCTGCCACAGGTGCCGCGGGAGCGCCGCATCGCCTTCATTCATGGGCTCGGCTGCGGATTGGTCTTTCTCTCAGTGGTGGCCAACACGATCGGCTATTTGCTGGCGGCCAATCTTTCGCAGCTCTTCGCCGCGGCGATCCTGATGCTGACGCCCCTGGCGTTCCTGTTCTCGACCGCGCGCAATTGCCGCGAATTGGCCGACGGCATCGCGCTCGCGCTCGGACTGGCACTGTATCCATTGGCGACGCTGCTCAACAGCGGCCTCGACATCCTGGTCAGTGGCGTCGTCGCCGGCACCATCGCCTATGGCGTGCACCGGGCAAGGGCAAAGGCGATCGCATGAGCACCTTCATCGGCGACTGGCACGCGCTCGTGGTCTTGTTCGTGGCCGGCGTGATCCCGAACCAGATCTGGCGGATGCTGGGCCTGTGGTTCGGCGGCGGGCTCCACGAGGGCTCGGAGCTTCTTGTGTGGGTGAGGGCTGTCGCGACCGCAATTCTTGCCGGCGTCATCGCGCAGATCGTGGTGCAGCCGCCCGGCGCGCTCGCAAGCGTTCCGGCCCTATTGCGCTATGGCGCCGTGGCCGCAGGCTTTGCCGCGTTCATGCTGTCGCGGAGGTCGATCTTCGCAGGCGTTGCAATCGGCGAAGTGATCCTGGTCGGCGGCCAATGGTGGCTCGGCTGATTGCAGCCGCCGCGCAATGCGTTACTGTCGATCGGCAAGCAGCTATCTGTGGATTGAGACATGGTTCGAGAAGGTGAGATACGCCCGGGCGAAGCCGCCGTCGAGATGCCGCCGACGCAGGACGCCGGCCTGATCTTCATCGGCCGCATCCGCACGCCCTGGACCTCGCGGCTGACGACGCCGCGCCAAGGCCGCCAGGACGGGCCCGTCTGTCGTCTGGAGATTTTCGAGCCCTGGGTGCCCGCCATCAAGGGCGTCGATTTCTACGAAAATCTCGAAGTGCTCTACTGGCTGCACCAGTCGCGCCGCGACCTCGTGCTGCAGAGCCCGAAGAGCAACGGCAAGACCCGCGGCGCCTTCTCGCTTCGCTCCCCGGTGCGACCGAACCCGATCGCGACCTCGATCGTGAAGCTGGTCGGCGTCGAGGGCAACGTCATCCTGGTGCGCGGATTGGACTGTCTCGACGAGACGCCGCTGCTCGACGTCAAGCCCGACCGCTGCGAATTCACCCCGCTCGCGCCGCCACAGCCCGGCGATTTCGAGACGGAGTGATTTTCTCGTCCCGCTCGTCATTCCGGGGCGCGCGCAGCGCGAGCCCGGAATCCATTTCGCCGCAGCGCATGGGGTCCAATGGATTCCGGGCCTGCGCCTGACGGCGCATCCCGGAATGACGAGTGGAGAGAGCCGTTACCCCAGCGCGGCGATCAGCTTGGTCGCATTGTCCTCCAGCACCTTCGCATCCTCCTTGCGGCTTGCAGGCGGCAACAGCGCGACGCCGTCCTGGCGCGGCATCACATGCATGTGGAGGTGGAAGACGACCTGGCCGCCGGCTGGCTCGTTGAACTGCTGCACGGTGATGCCGTCGGCCTGAAAGGCTTTCATGGCCGCTGCGGCGATCTTGTGGGCGGCGCGCGCGACATGGGCGTAATCGTCGGGCGAGATGTCGAGGATGTTGCGGGCAGGGGCCTTCGGGATCACGAGCGTATGGCCGGGCGAGCGCGGCATGATGTCGAGGAAGGCCAGCACGTACTCATTTTCGTAGACCTTGTAGCAGGGGAATTCGCCGCGCAGGATCTTTGCGAAGGGATTTTGGGGGTCATAGGCGGGCATGGCGGTTCCTCACATCAGAAGTTCTCGGGTCCTAGCAGAAAGCTCAAGCCTCGTCGCCGCCCTTGCGGAACGGGCCAGCGTCAGTGAGCTCACGGCCGACCTCAGCGACATAGGCGCGCTCGCGCTTGAGGTAATCGGCGATCGCCCGGCGCAGACCTGGGTCCGCGATATAGTGGGCGGAATAGGTCGTCTGCGGCAAATATCCGCGTGCGAGCTTGTGCTCGCCTTGCGCGCCGGCCTCGACCACCTTCAATCCGTTCTGGATGGCGAAGTCGATCGCCTGATAGTAGCAGACCTCGAAATGCAGGAACGGATGGTGCTCGATCGCGCCCCAGTTGCGGCCGAACAGCGTGTCCGAACCGATGAAGTTGATGGCGCCCGCAATCCAGCGTCCATTGCGCTTGGCCATCACCAGCAGCACGTCCTTGGCCATGCTCTGGCCGATCAGCGAGAAGAATTTCCGGTTCAGGTACGGCCGGCCCCATTTGCGCGATCCGGTCTCCATGTAGAAGTCGAAGAACGCGTCCCACGCATCCTCGGTGATCTCCTCGCCAGTTAGCCAGTGGATCGTCACACCAGCCGCAAGCGCCTCGCGCCGCTCGCGCTTGATCGCCTTGCGGTGGCGCGAATTCAGCGTGGCGAGGAAATCGTCGAAGCTCTTGAAGCCGGCATTGTGCCAGTGGAACTGCTGGTCGGTCCGCTGCAGGAAACCATGTCCGCCCAGAAACTTTGCTTCGTCCTCGCCTGCGAAGGTCACGTGCACGGAGGAGGCCTCGGTGGCCTCGCACAGCGCCATCAGGCCATGGGCAAGCGCCGACCTGATCTGCTCACGGGGGATGCCGTTGCGAAGCAGGAGGCGGGGCCCGGTGGCCGGCGTGAAGGGGACCGACACCTGGAGCTTCGGATAATACCGGCCGCCGGCGCGCTCGTAGGCGTCCGCCCAGCCGCGATCGAAAACGTACTCGCCCTGCGAGTGGGACTTGAGATAGCAGGGGACGATCCCGGCGATCTCGCCATCCAGCCTGGCCAGCAGATGCCGCGGCCCCCAGCCGGTCCGCGCAACGGCCGAGCCAGAGGCCTCCAACGCTGCAAAAAAGGCATGTGAAACGAATGGGTTATAGGAAGGTCTTGCACGGATGCACGCAAGACCTCCGGAACTCGGTAAAGCCAGCGTGTCGAGGGCGTCGAGCGAGGTGGGATCGACCGTCGGATTGGCACAAGCGTCCCAATCGGCAGCCTTGATGTCGCTGACGGACGGAACGGCTTCGAGGGTGATTTCAGATGAGGCCATTGAGAATTTGAACCGGTCCCCTGTGCGAGCGGCCATCGCCCATGGTGACCTGCGCCTTGGAAAGATCGTGCATCGCAATGCCGACTTCAAGTCCGCCAGCCACATCTCAGGTTCCCGGCATGAAACCTTCGAAGATCATCTGGTCGGCATAGCGTGCCGCTTTCGCCCGCTGCTCCGCCGTGCGCACGGTCCAGGCCAGAAGCGGGCAGCCGAACAGGTTTCGGGCGATCCAGGGAGCGGGCGCCGGCAACTGGTCGACCCAAAAGGCGACGAAATGCGGCTCGGTGCGAAAGCCGTGGCGCAGGTACAGCATGCTGTCGCGCTGTGCCGGCGTGAGCTTGGCCCAATACCCGTCGTCATAATTGCGCTGGGCGGTGACGCCACGGTGAAGCCTTGGCATGATCTCGCGCAGCGCCAGCACCTGGTCCGGATCAAAGGACATGCCGACCACGGGGCCGGCATAGCTGCTCAGCACCTCGGCCATCCGCTTCACCAATTTGCGGTCGCCGTCGAAATGGCTCTTCACCTCGACCAGGAGCGGCACGCGGCCGGCAACCAGCGCGCAGAGGTCGCCGAGCGACATCATGCGCTCCGCGGTGTCCTTGAACCTGACGGTCTTCAGTTCGGCCGCCGTCTTGGTGAGCAGGAGGCCCGAGCCCTCGGTGAGCCGGCCGAGCGCATCGTCGTGATGCACCATGGCCTCGCCGTCGGCGGTAAGCTGGATATCGCACTCGATGGTGAAATTGCCCGCGATGGCCGCCTCTGCCGCCGCCGGCATGTTCTCGATGATGCCGCGCGCGGCATCATGCAGGCCGCGATGGGCGACCGGCCGTGCCGTCAGCCAGTCGGGAGCTCGCATCGCTCAGATGACCTCGAACAATCCTTCGACTTCCACAGCGGCGTCCGCCGGCAGCGAAGCGACGCCAACGGTGGTGCGGGCGTGCCGGCCCTTGTCGCCGAAGGCGGCCACCATCAGGTCTGAGGCGCCGTTCAGCACCTTCGGTGCGTCCAGGAAGTCGGGCGTCGAATTGATGAAACCGCCGAGCCGCACCACGCGCGCGACCTTGTCGAGGTCGCCGAGCGCGGCCTTGATCTGCGCAAACAGGTTGATCGCGCAGCCGCGGGCGGCGGCCTGACCCTGCTCGAGGGTGACGCCGGCGCCCAGCTTGCCCTTGGCGATCAGCTTGCCCTGGCCATCGAAGCAAAGCTGGCCGGAGACGAACAGCAGGTTGCCGGTCCGGACGAAGCCGACATAGTTCGCCACGGGAGCAGCGGGCTCGGGCAGGGTGATGCCCTGTGCCGCCAGTTTCTGTTCGACCGTACCTGCCATGTTTTCCGTCCCCGGTTCAGTGACAATCAGGGCGCACTGTTTCGCGCATCGCGCCGCCGCTTTCAAGTCGGCCGCGGATCGGTCAAGGACGGCGCTTTCTGCGTAAACCCCGGTGAAATATGCCGAAAAACGCATCACTCGCGTCCTCGGCGTTACCTTTTTGTGAAACTGCCCCAGTTGCGGCGCAATAGAGCCGTCACTATTGTGACGAATCGCCCGTTTCCTAAAGGGATATACATGGCCCGCCTGTTCCGGATTCCGCCTCGCGTTTTGGCGATGACTATTGCCGTAGCCGCAGGATCGGGATTCATCAACGGAGCAGCGACGGCCGGAACGGTGCCGTTTCTGTCGCATCAGGCGCTCTACGAGCTCAATCTCGTGAAGTCGCGTGGTTCCAACGCGATCAGCGGCGTGCGCGGGCGCATCCTCTACAATTTCTCCGGCAGCACCTGCGAGGGCTACACATCCGAATTCCGCCAGGTATCGGAGCTCGACAGCGGCGAGGGCAAGGTTACGCTCTCCGACCTGCGCTCTTCGTCCTGGGAGGATGCCGCCGGCAAGAGCTACCGGTTCAAGATCGATACGCGGATGAACGACGGCGATTCCGCGCCGGTGGATGGCGTGGCGGAGCGGGTGGGCGACCACATCACGGTCAAGCTGAAGCAGCCGGTGGCGAAGACCTTTCAGCTCGACGGCAAAGTCGTATTTCCGACCGAGCAGATCCAGCACATCATCACTGCTGCGCGCGAGGGCAAGAGCGTGCTCGAGCTCACGGTCTATGACGGCTCCGACAATGGCGAAAAGGTCTACAACACGCTTTCGGTGATCGGACAGCCGATCCCCGGCGAGCGCGCGCCGGCGTCGCCCGATGCTTCGAGCACGAACGATGCGATGAAAGCGATGACCCGCTGGCCGGTGACGGTGAGCTACTATGACCGGGACGCCAAGGCCGTTGATGGCGAGCAGACGCCGGTCTACGCGATGTCGTTCGAGCTCTATGAGAACGGCGTCTCCCGTGCGCTGGTGCTGGATTACAATGACTTCGTGATATCAGGCGCGATGGGCAAGTTCGACGTCAAGGACTCGAAGCCGTGTAAGTGAGGTATTATTCGCGGCGTACTCTGCCGTCATGCCCGGGCTTGTCCCGGGCATCCACGTTCTTGCCGCCACCGCGAAGGCGTGGATGGCCGGGACAAGCCCGGCCATGACGATGGAGGCCTATTCCGCCTTCGCCGGCCCCTTGTAAGAAATCCCCCTAATCACCGCCGCATTTCCGAACTTCTTGCGCAAGTCATCCATTGCGCGCTCGGCATGGGCGGAGCGTCGGTCGAGCATGTCGGTGTCGTCGGCCGCCGATCCCGGCCGCAGCGCGCTGACGCCGACGCCCATCAGGCGGAAGGCGGTGCCGTCGATCTCCTTCGCCAGCATCTCGCGCGACACCGCAAAGATCTTTCCGGCGAGCTGGGTTGGCGCCGCGATCGATTGCGAGCGGGTGCGCGGTCGGAAATCGGCGGTCTTCAGCTTCAAGGTGATGGTGGAGCCTGCAAGCTCGCTGTTCTTCAGCCGCGCCGAGACCTTCTCGGACAATCTCCACAGCAGCCTTTCCAGCGTGACGAAATCGCGGATGTCGTTCTCGAACGTGGTCTCGCTCGAGATCGTCTTGGCGCCGCGATCGGCTACCACGCGGCGGTCGTCGATGCCGCGCGCAAGCCGCCATAGCCTTCGGCCTTCGCTGGCGAACTGCTTCATCAGCTCGTTCTCGTCCGCGCGCTGCAGGTCGGCGATGGTGCGAAAACCGCGCTGGATCAGCCTTTCCTGGGTCGCAGGGCCGACGCCGAAAATGAATCCGACCGGCTTGTCCGCGAGCATCTCGCGCGCTTCGTCCTGGTCGAGCGTGGCGAAGCCACGCGGCTTGTCGAGGTCGGACGCGATCTTGGCCAGGAACTTGTTGCAGGACAGCCCGACCGACACCGTGATGCCGATATTGCGCTCGACGTCGCGGGCAAAGCCCGCAAGCACTTTCGCCGGGATCATGCCGTGGACGCGCTCAGTACCGGAGAGATCGAGGAAGGCCTCGTCGATCGACAACGGCTCGACCAGGGGCGTCAGCGCCTGCATCGCGTGGCGCACCTCGCGGCCGACGCGGACATATTTCGCCATGTCCGGTGGGATCACGGTCGCCGACGGGCAAAGCTCGAGCGCTTTGAACATCGGCATGGCCGAGCGCACGCCAAAAGTCCGCGCGACGTAGCAGGCGGCCGAGACCACGCCGCGTTTGCCGCCGCCGATGATGACAGGCTTGTCGGCGAGATCAGGATTGTCGCGTTTTTCGACCGTGGCGTAGAAGGCGTCGCAATCGATATGCGCCAGCGCAAGCCGGGGCAGGGCGTCATGGCGAACCAGGCGCGGCGAGCCGCAATGGCTGCAGCGCCTTGCCTTGAAGTCGAGATCGCCGAGACAATCCCGGCAGAAGCAGCGGGGGCCGTTGCTCGTGAGCGGAGCGCTCACGGCACGTCGCGTTCCCATTTGGGATCGTTCA
This sequence comes from Bradyrhizobium sp. Leo114, assembly GCF_055229415.2. Taxonomy (NCBI): domain Bacteria; kingdom Pseudomonadati; phylum Pseudomonadota; class Alphaproteobacteria; order Hyphomicrobiales; family Nitrobacteraceae; genus Bradyrhizobium; species Bradyrhizobium sp. Leo114. The sequence continues at coordinate 198,352 of NZ_JBUYEN020000010.1, forward strand.
AGACCTGGTGGGCCGCGGCGATGTTGGTCGGGTGCAGCTCGGAAGCCTTCGCAAACGCCTGCACGGTCGCATCATCCCGCATCACGAAATCGAGCACCGAGCTAAGGAACTTTGGATCGGAGGCGGCCGAGCGGAGCGTCTCCGGGCCGATTCCCGTCTCGGCCAGGAACAGGCCCAGCCTTTCGGGGTCGCCGGCAATGAAACCCAGTGCCTGAACCGCAACGATTTCAGCTACTTCGCGGGGATTTTGAACAGGCTTTTTCAACGGCCGGTTTGCCTTTCCGTTAACTTATGTTCTCTAATGAGACGCATCATGCCCGAGTCTTTCGGACCTGTTCAAGCAAGTGGAAACCACGCCACACAAGATAGCGTCGGGCTTAACGGGTTTGAGCGAATCTGGCGCTAGTTTGATTTTACATTTCGACGCGCCCGAGCGCGGTATCGAACGTACCGTATCAGGGACTGTTTCCTACGGCTTTGGAGGGACGGGATGGCCAAGACCGTCCTGATCGTGGAGGACAACGAGCTCAATATGAAGCTCTTTCGCGACCTGCTGGAGGCGCACGGTTATCAGACCTCCGGCACGAGCAACGGCTTCGAAGCGCTCGATCTGGTCCGCAAGCTGCATCCCGACCTGATCCTGATGGACATCCAGCTTCCGCAGGTCTCCGGGCTCGAAGTCACGCGCTGGATCAAGGATGATCCCGATCTGCGCAAGATCCCGGTGGTCGCGGTCACCGCGTTCGCGATGAAGGGCGATGAGGAACGCATCCGCGAGGGCGGATGCGAGGCCTATTTGTCCAAACCAATTTCGGTCGGCAAATTCATTGAGACTGTCCGACGCTTTATCGGGTAGGGGAGTAGAGTTTCGATGTCTGCGCGTATCCTCGTGGTCGATGACGTTCCCGCGAACGTCAAGTTGTTGGAAGCACGACTGTCGGCCGAATATTTCGACGTGCTGACCGCTTCCAACGGCGCCGAGGCCCTGCAGATCTGCGCTCGTGCCGAGTGCGATATCATCCTGCTCGACGTCATGATGCCTGACATGGATGGCTTCGAGGTGTGCCGCCGCCTCAAGTCCAACCCGGCCACGCACTTCATTCCGGTCGTCATCGTCACCGCGCTCGACAGCCCCGCCGATCGCGTGCGCGGGTTGGAAGCCGGCGCCGACGACTTCCTGACCAAACCGGTGTCCGACGTCGTGCTGATCGCACGCGTGCGCTCGCTGACGCGACTGAAGATGATGACCGATGAATTGCGCATGCGCGCGATCACCTCGCTCGAGATCGGCATGCAGGCGCCCGAACGCAGCGCGATTGCCGACAAGGGGCTTGGCGGCCGCATCCTTCTGGTCGACGACCGGCCGTCGTCCTACGAACGGCTCGCACCGATGCTGTCGGCCGAGCATACGGTCGATGTCGAGACCAACCCGGCGGAAGCGCTGTTCAATGCCGCCGAGGGCAATTACGACCTGCTGATTGTCTCGCTCAGCCTCGACAATTACGACGGCCTGCGGCTTTGCAGCCAGGCGCGCTCGCTGGAGCGGACCCGCCAATTGCCGATCCTCGCCATCTCGGATGCGGACAACAATGCGCGGCTGCTGCGTGGGCTCGAGATCGGCGTCAACGATTACCTGCTGCGCCCGATCGACAAGAACGAACTGTTGGCGCGGGCGCGCACGCAAATTCGGCGCCGGCGCTATACCGATCATCTGCGCGACAATGTGCAGAACTCGATCGAGATGGCGATCACGGACGCGCTGACCGGGCTGCATAACCGCCGCTACATGGAGAGCCATCTGGGGACCCTCGCCGAACAGGCCTCCGCCCGCGGCAAGCCGCTGGCGCTGATGATCCTCGACATCGATTACTTCAAGGCGATCAACGACACCTATGGTCATGACGCCGGCGACGACGTCCTGCGCGACTTCGCGACACGGATCCGCAAATCGATCCGCGGCATTGATCTCGCCTGCCGCTATGGCGGCGAGGAATTCGTGATCGTGATGCCTGAAACCGACCTTCACGTCGCCAGCATGGTCGCCGAACGCCTGCGCCGCTCGATCGCCGGTGAATCCTTCTCCATCAACAAGGGCGCCAACCGCATCGAGGTCACGATCTCGATCGGTCTCACCACGCTGGAGCGCAAGGGCGAGTCGGTCTCCGACGTGCTCAAACGCGCTGACAACGCGCTCTACCGCGCCAAGCACGATGGCCGCAACAGGGTGGTCTCAGCGGCGGCATAGCCGCTCCGTAGCGCGCGGGATGCGGCGTGCCCGCGGAGAGAACCCCTCATCCGTCGCGCATTGCATGCGCGCCACCTTCTCCCACAAGGGGAGAAGGAAAGGACGCGCCATCGCCGTTCGAACAGAATTCGTCCCTGCCTTGCAGGTGCCGGTTGATGCGCCCTCGCCCCTTGTGGGAGAGGACTGCTCCGGTACCAGCAACGTACTCGTTTGGGTGAGGGGTTCTCTCCACGGGCGCGTGCGCTCATCGTCCGCCCCCGGATTACGCTTTCGCTTCATCCGGGCTACTGACCTTCACCCCGGCATTCTCCAGCAGCACCCGCGCCGCATCTTTCGCCGCGCGCGCCATCGCGGGATCGTCGCGGACGAGATCCTGCGCGATCGAGCCATCGACCAGCAATTGCAGTTGGATCGCAAGCCCCTCCGGATCGGCAACGCCTAGCTCGACCAATCGATCGCGAAACCACAGCCGCCGACTTTCCTTGAAGGCGATGGCGATCTTCTTGACCGACTTGTCTTCACTGCCGAGTTCGGCGACCGCGTTGACGAAGGGGCAGCCACGAAAATCCTTGGCGCCGAAACGACGCTCCAGCGCATCGAAGGTGCCGAGGATCTGCTCGACCGGCGACTTGTCCGACGGCTTCGGCTGCACGAAGCGATGCTCGAGATAGGCCGCGATCAGCGCGTCCTTAGACGGAAAGTGATTGTAGAGCGTGCGCTTGCTGATGCCGATCTCGGCGGAAATCGTGTCGACGCCGATGGCACGAATGCCCTTCAGGTAGAACAGCCGGTCGGCGGTCTGAAGGATGCGGTCCCTCATCGTCTGTTTCTGGTGCGGAGAAGCCATGCGTTGGCTCCGTATCTCACTCGCTTGACAGCACCCCTCCCTTATAGCCAAGGTACACAGGTCTGTGTAACTAAAAAATGCGTGAATCGCAGGTGGACCTTGCTGCGCCGCCATCGATAGGGAGAACAAAAACAATGCCCTTGCTGCAAGTCCTGCGTCCCACGCTGCCCATCCTGATCGGAGCCTCGATCATGCTCACGCTGAGCATGGGCCTGCGCCAGAGCCTCGGCATCTTCATGCAGCCGCTGACGCACGACATCCGGATTTCTGTTTCCGACTTCACGCTGGCGCTGGCGGTGCAGAACCTCGCCTGGGGCTTCCTGCAGCCGCTCGCCGGCGCCATGACGGTGCGGTACGGCTTTCGCCCGATCATGGTGGTTGGCTCGCTGCTCTATATCGCGGGCCTTGCGTTCATGGCGGGCGCGCACGGCGTCATCAGCATCATGATCGGCGGTGGGGTCCTGATCGGTACCTCGATGGCGTGCACGGCAGCCGCGATCGCGATGTCGGTCGCTGCCCGCGCGGTGCCCGAGACGGTGCGCTCGACGGTGCTTGGCATCGTCTCCGGTGCCGGATCGCTCGGCGCGCTGCTGTCGGCCCCGATCGGACAGCTTCTCAATGAAGGTTTCGGCTGGCGCGTCGGTTTGCTCGGCTTCGTGGTGCTGGCGCTCGCGATGATTCCTGCCGCCTGGTACGCGGGTCGCATCGACAAGGTCCCGCTGCCCAAGCCAAGGTCATCCGAGGACATCGGCGAGGCCACCGCAGCCATTGCCGCGCGAGCAGCGCTCGGCAACGCCTCGTTCGTTGTGATGACTTGCGCCTATCTCGTTTGCGGCATGCAACTCGTCTTCCTCACCACGCATCTACCGTCCTATCTCGCGATCTGCGGCCTCGACCCAATGCTGAGCGCGCAGACGCTCGGCATGATTGGCGGCTTTAACGTACTCGGCTCTCTCTTCTTCGGCTGGGCCGGCCAGCGCTGGAACAAGCTTGCGCTGCTGGGCATGATCTACATCCTGCGCTCGCTGGCGCTCGCCTGGTATTTCATGCTGCCGGCGACGCCTGCCTCCACGCTGCTGTTCGGAGCCATCATGGGCTTCCTGTGGATGGGCGTCGGCCCGCTGGTCGCGGGCGCCGTGGCGGAGATGTTTGGGCTGCGCTGGCAGGCGATGATCCAGGGGCTCGCGTTCATGAGCCACCAGATCGGCAGCTTCCTCGGCGCCTATGGGGGAGGGCTGCTGTACGACGCGCTCGGCTCCTACACCATGGCCTGGCGCATCGGCGTCGCGCTGGGGCTTGCCGGCGGCATCATCCAGGTGGCGTTTGCGCTGGTGCGGCCTTCGCAGCCGCCGCTATTGAAGGCGGCGTAAAGTCCGCGCCGGTGGCTAGTCCTCCGCGGAGGACTGCTGCGCCATGCCGACGGCCATCGTGGCTGATTAAATTATGGTCAGTGATGTGCTTTCAAAATCGGCAGCAGCCAAGTTAGTTCACGCGTTGGTGAACGAGAGACGATGTTGATTCAACGGGTTTTCTCTGCATGGTTGGTGGCACGAAACTTGATTAAGTCTGGCTAAGAATTGGGAGTCGGAGACCGACACGGACGTCTTCCGACTTTGGTGTCTCTGAAAAGGCTGGCAGCCCATGAGGCTAGTCGCCGCCAATCCCAAGCCACTGAAACTCGACGGCCGTGCCGCGGCGCCGAGTTGCCCGAGCTTTGTGCCCAAGTCGGGCACGTTGCCAATTCTGGGCAAGCACTGCAGGCCAATTGCGGCGCTCCAAAGCACTGCGAAAACCCGACGAGCGGGCCACAGCAGACATTTGGTGACGTCCGTTGAGCAGCAAGCCGCGCGTGTGCCGGCGCGGCAAAGCCTCTCTTCAAGCCTTTCGCCGACTTCTCTTGCGACGGGAGAAAGATGATGCACTCAAGGATCTATGCGAGCCAAAGGCTCGTGAAATTCGCGGCTGCTTTCCTGGCGACTTTCCTGGCAATTGCGCTCCTCGGTCTCGCACTGGGCGACATTGCGTTTGCGCAGGACGCGACGCCGCCGGCCTGCGGCGGCAAGGTCCTTGAAAAGTGCACGCCGAACTCGGGTGACACGGCGTGGATGCTCACATCCGTCGCGCTCGTCTTGATGATGACGATCCCGGGCCTCGGCCTGTTCTATGGCGGCATGGTGCGCAAGAAGAACGTCGGCGACACCGTGATGACCAGTTTCGCGGTCACCTGTCTCGTCACCATTCTATTCGCCATTCTGACTTACAGCATGGCATTTCGCGCTGGCACGCCCCTTGTCGGCGGCCTCGATCGCATGTTCCTCAAGGACATCCTGAGCGACATCGGCAAGGGCGGAATTGGCAATCCCAATCCGCTTGCTCCAACCATTCCCGAGGCCGTGTACATCTGCTTTCAGATGACATTTGCGATCATCACGCCGGCGCTGATTGCCGGCGCATTTGCCGAGCGCATGAAATTCTCGGCCATGCTGTGGTTCATCGGCCTGTGGGCGATCCTGGTCTATGCGCCGGTTGCGCACTGGGTCTGGGGACCCGACGGCGTCTTCGCCGCTGCCAACGAGAACGCATGGGTGAAGGTGCTCGATTTCGCCGGCGGTACCGTCGTGCATATCAACGCCGGCGTGGCAGGTCTGATGTGCGCCATCATGCTCGGCAAGCGCAAGGAGACGGGGCCTGCTCACAACATGGTTCTCACCTTCATCGGGGCCTCTTTGCTCTGGGTCGGCTGGTTCGGTTTCAACGCCGGCTCCGCCGTCTCGGCGGGGATGCAGGCGGGCATGGCCATGCTGGTGACGCAGATCGCCACGGCGGTTGCTGCCTTCACCTGGATGCTGGTGGAATGGACGCTCAAGGGCAAACCGACCGTTATCGGCATCTGCTCGGGCGCGGTCGCGGGCCTCGTCGCCATCACGCCGGCTTCCGGTTTCGTGGGACCGGTCGGCTCCTTTGCAATTGGAATTGGCGCAGGCGTCTTCTGCTATTGGGGATGCACCGGCTTGAAGCGCACGTTCAACTATGATGACGCGCTCGATTGCTTCGGCGTGCATGCGATTGGCGGCATCGTCGGGGCACTGCTCACGGGCGTGTTCGCGGTCGAACAATACGGCGGGACGGCCGGCGTTCTGGAGGGGAACGCTGGTCAGTTCTTCAACCAGTGCGTCGGCGTAGCCTCCGTGATCGTTTACGATGCCGTCGTCAGCTTGATCATCCTCGCTGCGGTCAAGGTGTTCGTCGGGCTTCGGGTGCACGAGGACGCCGAGCGCGACGGCCTCGACCTCGCGCTGCATGGTGAAGTGGTGCACTGACTTAGCTCCGGTAGTAACGCCACATCCTGAGGAATGTCCGATGGATGTCGTCGGGCGACCGGTCGAATGGCTCCAGGTTGACGCACACCACGGCGCGGTGGTCCATGCGCCACGGCAGCCGCATCAAGCGGCGATAGGCCGGCCGCTTGCGCCAGTCGGCGACGAGCGCGCCGCTGAGAGGCATGCTGAGCGCGATCTGCAATTCATGGACGGTCATCGCGCGCTCGGCGATCTGGACGAGGTCGATGCGTTCGATGGCGCGCCAGCGGATCAGGCCGAAGGCCTGGATGAAGATGCCGTACTGATTGGCGCCGATGGTCGGGCGCCCGGTCTCCAGCAGGGGAATGTTGTAGTAGGTGAAGCCAGCCGCCGCAGCCGCAAGCGCCAGCCAATACAGCGCGCCGGTGATCCAGGTGGCTGTGAAGAAGATCGCGGCGAGGGCGGCGGTGATGTAGACGGGAAAGTAGATGTCCTCGCGGCCATATGCGACCGAGTAACCGCCGACGCTTCCTTCGTCCAAGGTTGCGATCATGTGAGCCCTTGCCCCCGGGCCACAAAATAAAAACGGGGCCGCGAGGCCCCGTTCGAGTGGGTAGTGTCCCGCGATCTTACTTGATCTTGGCTTCGCGGAATTCGACGTGCTTGCGCGCGACCGGATCGTACTTCTTCTTGACCAGTTTGTCGGTCATGGTGCGCGAATTCTTCTTGGCGACGTAGTAGTAGCCGGTGTCGGCGGACGACACGAGCTTGACCTTGATGGTGACCGCCTTGGCCATGTCAAAACCTCAGGAAATGTGGGGTATAGGAGCCGGCCAAGCGGCCCGCGTTTGGCCGGCAAACTAGTCAGAATCGGCCCAAAGTCAAGGTTTTCCGGACCCAAACCGGCCCAATTCGGGCGGATCAGTGCGCGAAAAACCGGTTTTTCGGCCGCGGCAGGCCCAGATTCTCCCGCAGCGTCTTGCCTTCATACTCCTTGCGGAAGCCGCGCTTCTGCAGTTCCGGCACCACCTTGTCGACGAAATCGTAGAGCCCGCCCGGCAGGTACGGGAACATGATGTTGAAGCCGTCGGAGGCATAGCTCGTTAGCCATTCCTCCATCTGGTCGGCGATCAGTTTCGGAGTGCCGACGAAGGCCAGCCCGCCATAGCCGCCGACGCGCTGTGCGAGCTGACGCACGGTGAGCTTGTCGCGCGCGGCGACGTCGACCAGGCGCTGGCGCCCGCTCTTGCTGGCATTGGTTTCGGGGATCGGCGGCAACGGCCCATCCGGATCGAATCCGGACGCGTCGGTGCCCAGGATCACCGAGAGCGAGGCGATCGCGCTGTCGTAGTGTACGCGGCTGTCGAGCAACGCCCGCTTCTCCTTGGCCTCCTCGACGCTGTCGCCGACGACGACGAAGGCGCCCGGCAGGATCTTCAGATGCTCGCGGTCGCGGCCGAGCTTGTCCATGCGGCCCTTGATATCGGCATAAAGCTTCTGCCCGTCGCTGAGACTGCCGCCACCGGTGAACACCGCTTCCGCCGTCTCCGCCGCGAGCTGCTTGCCGTCCTCCGATGCGCCGGCCTGCACGATCACCGGCCAGCCCTGCACCGGGCGTGCGATGTTCAGAGGACCGCGCACTTTCAGGTATTTTCCCTCATGATTGAGCACATGCATCTTCGAAGGATCGACGAAGAGCCCGGATTCGACGTCGCGCACAAAGGCATCATCAGCAAAGGAATCCCAGAGCCCGGTGACGACGTCGTAGAACTCCCGCGCGCGCCGATAGCGTTCGGCATGCTCCATATGGTCGTCGAGCCCGAAATTGAGCGCCGCATCCGGATTGGAGGTGGTGACGATATTCCAGCCGGCGCGGCCGCCGCTGATGTGGTCGAGCGAGGCAAAGCGGCGGGCGACATGATAGGGCTCGTCGAACGTGGTCGAGCCGGTCGCGACCAGGCCGATATTCTCCGTCACCGTCGCGAGCGCCGACAGCAGCGTGAACGGCTCGAACGAGGTCACGGTGTGGCTGCGCTTCAGCGCATTGATCGGCATGTTCAGCACGGCCAGATGGTCCGCCATGAAGAAGGCGTCGAACTTGCCGGCTTCCAGCTTCTGGGCGAGCTGCTTGATATGGGAAAAGTTGAAATTGGCGTCCGGCCAGGCGCCGGGATAGCGCCATGCGCCGGTGTGGATGCTGATCGGCCGCATGAAAGCGCCGAGCTTGAGTTGACGCTGTGCCATTTGCCCCGTTTCCGTGTGGGTCGTTCAGGAGCAGATAGGCACGAAGCACGGCGGCGCCACTGGGAAGATTATTTTGTTTTTGCACACTTGCGCGACATGCCTCTGTCAAGCTCCCAAAATGTCCTTCTGCATCCTGCCGCCGTAGAAATGGAAGAACGGCACCGGAGCGTCGTGGTTGAGCGGACCGGTAGCAAGCCGGCGGTCGAGCTCGGCCAGCACGTTCTTGGTCATGGCATGGGCGTCCGCCAATGGCTCGGAGCCGATCTCGACCCAGACCAGCTCGACCAATTCCGCATCGGCATGCACCACGCCCTCGACGCGGTGGGCGATGGCGGAGGCATCCGCCGTGAAGAAGCGCGTGTCGAAGCGGCGGACACGGCCAGGCGGGGTGATCGCGCGCGCGATGAGAAACAGGCCGGAGGGGTCGGGCAATAGGCCGGCATCGGCGAACGGCTTCCACGGACCATCGAGGTTGCCGGGCTTCTCAGCCTTGCGGCCGAGGCACAGGCCGGTCTCCTCGCAGGCCTCGCGGATCGCCGCATTGGCGAGCGCACGCGCGCGGCCGGGCGTGATCTTCGGGCTGCCCTTCAGCAGGTTCGTCTCGAGCTCCTTGCTGATCGGAGCGGCGACCGGGACGCGGTTGTCGGCCGCATCGACGCGGCCGCCGGGAAAGACGTATTTGCCGGGCATGAACACGACCTTGTCGTGGCGCTTGCCGACCAGCACCTTCGGCCTCGCGCTGGAGCGGTCGATCAGGATCAGCGTCGCGGCATCCTTGGGCCGGAAATACGGATGATGATCCGCTTCCTTTTCTTCCTTGACTTCCGCTTTGATCGCGGTCGCTGCTTCGGTCATTCCATCCCCGTTTGTTATTTTTTTGAATTTAAGGCTATCGGATCGGCGGAAGATCGTCTGGCGCGTTCTCGTCGAAACCGTGCATGCGCATCGCCCACTGGAAACCTACGACTGCGCCCTTGATCGGCTGCAACAGCAGCAGCGACAAGATGAAAGTCAGCGGCAGATAGATCGAGAGTTGCAGCCAGACCGGCGGTGAATAGTTGGTCTCGATCCACAGCGCGAGCGGCACCACGATGTGGCCGACGACGACGATAACGAGATAGGCCGGCAGGTCGTCGGCGCGATGGTGCGAAAAATCCAGGTCGCAGACCGGGCAGTGACCATCGACCTTGAGGAAGGCGCGAAACAATTTGCCTTGGCCGCAGCGTGGGCAGCGGCAGCGAAAGCCGCGCTTCAAGGCCGCCCACAGGTCGCGCCGCTCGGCCGCCGCGGCTTCGCGAGTCCACACCGTCGTCACGGGCTTCAGCGTTTCCATGACTTGCCTCGCTTCGATTTGCCGGACTTTTGCTTGCCCGGCTTGCGATCCTTCTTGCTCGTCGCGCGCCCCGCTTTCGCGCCCCGCACTTCTTTCTTCCGTTCGCGCCGGCCCTCGCTTTTTCTGCCGCGCGGAATGGCTTGTCCGCTCGACAGCAATTCAAAGCGTAGTGCACCGGCGATCGGAGCAGCTTCTACCAGACGCACGTCGACCACGTCACCCAATCGGTGCATGGCACCGCTGCGGGAGCCGATCAGGGCGTGACGCGTCTCGTCATAGTCGTAATATTCGGTGCCGAGCGTCCGGATCGGGATCAATCCATCGGCGCCAGTGTCATCGAGCTTGACGAACAGTCCGGAGCGGGTGACGCCGGAGATGCGGCCCTGAAAGCTCGCGCCGACGCGGTCGGCAAGATAATGCGCGATCAGCCGGTCGGCGGTCTCGCGCTCGGCCTTCATCGCGCGCCGCTCCGTCATCGAAATCTCGGCGGCGATCTCGGCAAGCGTCTCCGGCGTCTCGCTGTCCGGCAGGGCGCCATCGCCGAGCCCAAGCGCGCGGATCAGCGCACGGTGCACGATCAGGTCGGCGTAGCGCCGGATCGGCGAGGTGAAATGCGCGTATCGCCTCAAGTTCAGGCCGAAATGGCCGTAGTTCTCCGAGGAGTATTCGGCCTGCGCCTGCGAGCGCAGCACGACCTCGTTGACCAGCGACTCGTAATCCTCGCCCTCGACCTGTGCCAGCACGCGGTTAAAAATCGACGGCCGCAGCGCACCGGCCTTCGTGAAGGGAAGATCGAGCGTCTTGAGGAATTCCTGGAGGTTGTAAACCTTCTCCTGCGTCGGCTCGTCATGCACGCGGTAGATCAGCGGCAGGCCTTTCTTCTCGAGCGTCTCGGCCGCGGCGACGTTGGCGAGGATCATGAACTCCTCAATCAATCTGTGCGCGTCGAGACGTTCGGGGACGATGACGCGGTCGACCGTGCCGTCCGCCTTCAAGAGGATCTTGCGCTCGGGCAGATCGAGGTCGAGCGGATCGCGCTCGTCGCGCGCCAGCTTCACGAGCCGATACGCCTCCCAGAGCGGCTTCAGGATCGGATCGAGCAGGGGTCCAGTGGTGTCGTCCGGCCGGCCGTCGATGGCGGCTTGGGCCTGCGCGTAGTGCAGCTTGGCGGCCGAGCGCATCAGCACGCGGTGGAATGTGTGCGAACGCTTGCGGCCGTCGGCGCCGATCACCAGCCGCACCGCGAGCGCGCCGCGCGGCTCGCCCGGCACCAGCGAGCAGAGATTGTTGGAGATGCGCTCGGGCAGCATCGGCACCACGCGGTCCGGGAAATAGACCGAGTTGCCGCGGATCAGCGCATCATGGTCGAGCGCCGAACCCGGCCGCACATAATAGGCGACGTCGGCGATGGCGACGTGGATGACGTAGCCGCCCTTGTTGTGCGGATCGGGGTCGGCTTCCGCATGCACGGCATCGTCGTGATCCTTGGCATCGGGCGGATCGATGGTGACCAGCGGCACGTGGCGCCAGTCCTCGCGTCCCTGCAGCGTCGCGGGCCTCGCTTCCTCGGCCTCGCGCAGGGCGCCGCGCGAAAATTCCTGCGGGATTTCGTGAGTATGGATCGCGATCAGGCTGATCGCCTTTTCGCTCGCGATCGAGCCGAGCCGCTCTTTCACCTTGCCCGACGCGAGACCGAAGCCGCGGCTGCGAACGAGATCGACGCTGACGAGGTCGCCATCCTTGGCGCCGGCGGCGTCGGCGTTGGCGATGTTGAGTTCGCGTCCCGCCTGCTTCTTGTCGACCGGCACCAGCCGGCCGCCGCCGTCGGGGAGGGCGCGGAACAGGCCGAGCACGCGGGTCCTGGCGTGGTCGATGACCTTGATGATGCGACCGCGATAGGGCGTGCCGTCGGCTTCATCCGTCATCTCGATGCGCAGCAGCGCACGGTCGCCGACCCCTGCGGTGGTGCCGCGCTTCTGATGGCGCGGCGTGACGATACGGATCTTCGGCGCGGTGCCGTTCTCTTCCGTATCCCACTCGGTGGGCGTTGCGATCAGCTCGCCGTCGGCATCGCGGCCGGTGACGTCGGCCATCACGGTCGGCGGCAGCGCGGCCGGCTCATGAATCTTGCGGCCGCGTTTGGCGATCGTGCCGTCGTCGGCCAGCTCGCGCAGCATGCGCTTCAGCTCGACGCGATCGGCGTTCTTCAACCCGAATTCGCGCGCGATCTCCCGCGTGCCGACTTTTCCGGGATTGGATCGGATAAAGGCGACAATGGCGTCCCTGGCCGGAAAGCCATGGTCAGGCTTTTGCTTCACTTACCCTCGAGCCTTGCCCGCGCTTTTCTTCGCAGGCGTTTTCGATGTTGCGGCAGGTTTTGCCGCTGATGTCTTCGCAGCCTTCACCGGCGCACGCGCCTTGCTGGCGGCGTCCGATTTCGGCTTGCTCGGCGCCTTCTTTGCCGCCGCCTTCTTGGCAGGCTTCGCCGCGGCGTCGCCATCAGCCTTCGCCGGTTTTTCCGCCTTGGCTTTCTTGGCCTTCGCCTTGCCGCCGCCCTTGGCTGCGCGCTCGTCGATCAGCGCGATCGCGTCCGCAAGCGTCACCTCGTCAGGCGTCTTGTCGCTCGGGATCGTTGCGTTGACGCCACCAGCAGTGACATAGGCGCCATAGCGGCCGTTCTTGAGCGCGACCGCGCCAAGCGCCGGATGATCGCCGAGCGGTTTGCCGGGATCGGCGCCGAAGCGCCGGCCGCTCGGACCTTTCGCGATCTTCTCCGCGATCAGCGTCACCGCACGGTTGAGGCCGATGTCGAAGACTTCGTCGCCGGCCTCGAGCGAGGCGTAGGTCTTCTCGTGCTTCACGAACGGACCGAAGCGGCCGATGCCGGCGGTGATCGGTTGGCCCGTCTCGGGATGCTTTCCGACCTCGCGCGGCAGCGACAACAGCTTGAGCGCAAGTTCAAGATCGACGTCGCTCGGCGAGGTGCCCTTCGGAATGCCGGCGCGCTTCGGCTTCTCGCCTTCGGCATAATCCTTCTGCTCGCCGAGCTGGATATAGGGGCCGAACCGTCCCGCCTTCACGGTGACGTCGAAGCCGGTGTCCGGATCCTGGCCGAGCACGCGGTCGGCGGCAGCCTCGGAATCGGCAGCGAGCGGCCTCGTGTAGCGGCATTCCGGATAGTTCGAGCAGCCGATGAAGGCGCCGAACTTGCCGGCCTTGAGGTTCAATCGGCCGGTGCCGCAGGTCGGACACTGCCGGGGATCGCCACCATCCGCGCGCGGCGGATAGATGTGCGGACCCAGCATCTCGTCGAGCACGTCGAGCACCTCGGCGACGCGCAGATCCTTGATGTCGTTGACCGCGCCGATGAAGTCGCGCCAGAAATCCTTCAGCACCTGCTGCCAGGAGATCTCGTTGTTCGAGATGCGGTCGAGCTGTTCCTCGAGATCGGCGGTGAAGTCGTATTCAACATAGCGGCGGAAGAAGCTCTCTAGGAACGCGATCACGACGCGCCCCTTGTCCTCGCCGTGCAGGCGCCGCTTCTCGAGCTTCACGTAGCCGCGGTCCTTCAGCACCTGCAGGATCGAGGCATAGGTCGAGGGACGGCCGATGCCGAGCTCTTCCATGCGCTTGACCAGCGAGGCTTCCGAGAAGCGCGGCGGCGGCTCGGTGAAATGCTGGGTGACGGTCAGGTCCTGCCGCTTCAGCGGCTCGCCCGCGCTCATCGCGGGCAGGCGGCGGGAGTCTTCGTCTTCTTCGTCGTCGCGGCCTTCCTGGTAGAGCGCGAGGAAGCCGTCGAACTTGATCACCTGGCCGGTGGCGCGCAATTCCAGCACACGCGAGCCGGCCTTGGCTTCGATGTCGACGGTGGTGCGCTCGAGCTCAGCGGATTCCATCTGGCTGGCGATGGTGCGGGTCCAGATCAATTCGTAGAGCCGCGCCTGATCGTTATCCAGCCGCCGCTTCAGCTCGGCGGGCCGGCGCGAGAGATCGGTCGGGCGGATCGCTTCGTGCGCTTCCTGCGCGTTCTTGGCCTTGGCCTGGTACTGGCGCGGAGCGTCGGGCACATAGGCGTTGCCGAAGTCCTCGCCAATCACCTTGCGCGCCTGGGTGATCGCGGACGGATCGATCTGCACGCCGTCGGTACGCATATAGGTGATGAGGCCGGTGGTCTCGCCGCCGATGTCGATGCCTTCATAGAGCCGCTGCGCGATGCGCATGGTGTGGGCCGGCGCGAAGCCGAGCTTGCGGCTGGCTTCCTGCTGCAGCGTCGATGTGGTGAAGGGCGCCTGCGGATTGCGCCGGGCGGGCTTTGCTTCGACGGTCGCGACCTTGAACAGCGCGGCTTCGATGGCTTTACGAAAATCTTCGGCTTCCGCGCCCGAGCCGATGTCGAGCCGCGCGATCTTCTTGCCGTCGGCGCCGACGAGCCGTGCCTCGAAGGCGTCGCCGCGGGGCGTCAGAAGCGTCGCGACCAGCGACCAATATTCCCTCGGTACGAACTTCTCGATCTCGAGCTCGCGGTCGCAGACCAGACGCAGCGCCACCGACTGCACCCGGCCGGCGGAACGCGCGCCCGGCAATTTGCGCCAGAGCACGGGGGAGAGGGTGAAGCCGACGAGATAGTCGAGCGCGCGGCGCGCCATATAGGCGTCGACCAGCGCGCCGTCGATCTGGCGCGGCGTCTTCATCGCTTCGGAGACCGCCTGCTTGGTGATGGCGTTGAACACCACGCGCTCGATCTTCTGATCCTTCAGCGCGCGCTTCTCCTTCAACACCTCCAGCACGTGCCAGGAGATCGCCTCGCCCTCGCGATCAGGGTCGGTCGCGAGAATCAGGCGATCGGCACCTTTCAGCGCCTTGGCGATGTCATTGAGTCGGCCGGCAGCCTTGGGATCGACCTCCCAGATCATCTGGAAATTGGAGTCCGGATCGACCGATCCGTTCTTGGCGGGGAGGTCGCGGACATGGCCGAACGAGGCCAGGACCTCGTAGGAGGAGCCCAGATATTTGTTGATAGTCTTGGCTTTGGCCGGCGACTCCACAATGACGATATTCATGTCATTCCAATAGCTTATGGGAGGAACTGAAAGCGGGCTCCGCGAGACTCGCGACCCCTCTGTCGGGGCGAACATGGGTGTTGAGGGGCCCCCTGTCAAATCGAAGGATATTGAGAGGGTGGGGCGGGTCTACGACTTAATATCTAGGAAGTTGCAGAATGCGTCCTAGAGTTGCGGCCGAAAAGGCCCTATCCTCATTTCAAAATGGTGCTTTTGGAAAAAATTTTTGGCTAGGGCGGGAGGCCGCCGGAAGCGCTCCGCTTCTGGTCGGGAAAAGCGATCGCATCTGGATGAAACCGGCGAGGAGGGCGGCCCTGATGAGGCCGTGGCCTTCATTGCGGAGACTGTGACCGAGCTCGTGAAGCTCGCGGAACGTCACCGGTTGGAGGTCTTGAGTCATCTCTTGGGCATGGCGAAGCTCGAGGCCGAAGAACGGCTGCGCCTGCGCAGCAAGCGCAAGCTGTCGTGAAGGGGCGTCGCACTGTCCCGTAGGATGGGTAGAGCGGAAGCGAAACCCATCACGATGGAGCAAGCGGCGTGAATGATGGGTTTCGCTTTGCTCTACCCATCCTACGTTTCCGATTCGGTTTTCAAACAGCGGAGAGGATGTGGGTCCGCATTCTCGCGGCGCGTTGCGTCCGAGGTTTGCGTATCTCTTCACCCTCTCATTGAGCAGAGGGCGCAGGGAAAGCCGGGTGCCGGTTGCACCCATGGGTCCCGTGCAACAAAAAGCACGGGGGTAGGACCACAGGTTCAACCGAAGCATTCCGGCTTTCCCTGCGCGATGGTTTTACGGTTTCCTTCGCGCTCTCCCTGGTGACCGGGCTTTCTTGCCACCATCATCTCTTGTGCGAACTTCTTCGCGCAAAAAACTTAGCGCCAGCGTCGGGGCGCCAGGACCACACGACTTCGCCGTCCGTAATGCGCGCGCTCGTCAGTCACACACATCGCGTCCACCGCATCTCACCGCAACGTTCGTGACGATCGCGAGCCGCCCCTCTCTCGGGTGAGACGCGCGGAGTTAAATCACTGATTTGCCCGACGGCGGAAGCGGAATGTTTTTTGTAAGAGGGCTGGACGAAGCAAATCACGTTGATTGGCTTAAGGAAAATCGCGCGAATGAGACGACGCCGTCATGCCCGGGCTTGTCCCCGGGCATCCACGTGCTTTGCCTCCGTGCACGGGAGAGAACGTGGATGGCCGGGTCAAGCCTGGCCATGACGGAGGAGGGGATTGCGCGATGCGTCCCCCTGTCATTCCGGGGCGATGCGAAGCATCGAGCCCGGAATCCATTTCTCCGCCGACGCAAGCCGCGCAATGGATTCCGGGTTCTCGACTTCGTCGCGCCCCGGAATGACGACGTAGGCTGCGGCGCGCAACGAATCACAGATGAAGCAGGACCTACGCCCCACCGCGCCTGGCGCGCTTCGGTGCGCCGCGCTTCAGGGTGATGTCGGCGACCGACAGCAGCCGGCCGTCCTGGGAACATAGCGCGAGTTTCTTCACCGGCTTGCGGTTTTCGCGATCCACCATGGTGGTGCCGATCTCTTCCGGATGGTCGTCGAATTCCTCGCTCCACTGCCGGAGCGCCACCAGGATCGGGAAGACCCCGAAGCCTTTTGGGGTCAGCACATATTCCTTATAGGCGCTGCCGTCGGACGCGGGGGCCAATTCCAATATGCCCTGGTTCATCAGCGCGCGCAGCCGCACGGTGAGGATGTTCCTCGCGAGCCCCAGGCTCTTCTGGAACTCGCCGAAGCGGCGCCGCCCCATCAGCGCATCGCGGATGATCAATAGCGACCACCAGTCGCCCAGCACATCCAGCGAGCGCGCGATTGGGCATTCCGCGCCCTCAAGGCTTGTCCGCTTCACCATCAAGATCTCCGTCCAGACATATCACAGGCTTGTGTAGTTGCATTATAAAACCAGATCGCCTAGTTGTCCAACGAAGTTTAATAATGCAACCACTGGAGGCTATCGTGAGACTGGCGAACAAGACGGCGTTGATCACAGGCGGCAACAGCGGCATCGGTCTTGCGACCGCACGTCTGTTCGTTCAGGAGGGCGCCAAGGTTGCGATCACCGGACGAAACCGGGCGACGCTGGAAGCGGCGGCCAAGGAACTGGGACCGAATGCGATCGCGATCGTTGCCGACGCCACCGACGTCGCAGCGACGGAGGCCGCGGTCGCGCAGGCCGCGCAGAAATTCGGCAAGCTCGACATCGTCTTTGCCAATGCCGGCATTCCCGGCCAGACGCCGCTCGGCGGCACCACGCTCGCGGCTTTCGAGCAGGTGATCCGCACCAATTTAACCGCCGTGTTCTTCACGGTGCAGGCGGCCGTGCCGCATCTCAATGACGGCGCTTCGGTCATTCTCAACGGGTCGGTGATCTCGATGCTGGGAAATCCGGGCTATTCGGCCTATGCCGCGAGCAAGGGCGGCGTGCGCGCGATGGCGCGCGTGATGGCCGCCGAACTGTCGCCGCGCGGCATTCGGGTCAACGTGGTCGCGCCCGGCGCCATCCGCACGCCGATCTGGGGTGCCGCGACCGCAACGCCTGAAGCAGAAAAGGCGTTCGAGGCGCGCATCGCTCTGTCGACGCCGTTACGTGGGCTCGGCGAACCCGATCACATCTCCAAGACGGTGCTGTTCCTGGCTTCCGACGATTCCGCTCATATCCAGGGGCAGGAGCTGTTCGTCGATGGCGGTGCCACTGCCTTGCCCGCCGGCGCTCCGATCTATCGGGGACAGAGCCCGCGGCAATAAGCGGTGATCCGGTTCGCGTAAAGAAAACGCGTCAAGAGAAGAACACGGAGCTTCGGTTCTGATTTAGCCAGAACCGGAGCTTCGGGTGCGCCGGCATTATTTCATTGGACTGGGCACAAGGCATTGAACCTTGGTCGTAGCTGCCAAGACAGTTCTGGTGGGCAGGGAAATTTCTTTGACCATTTGATTTGGAGAGCAGCCATGCCGACCGCCGTCCGCACGTCTACTTCGGTCTCGGCTTCCCGCGCCTCGCAGAAGTCAGACAACACGCAGTTCGTTTCGATCACTCTGTTTGCCGGGATTGGCCTTTTGATTTCGCTGGTCGCCCTGATCTTCGGCGTGCAGGGCGCCTGGTATTAGAGCGTTTTCTCCATTCGTCATGGCCGGGCTCGACCCGGCCATCCACGCCTTTCTTGTCGCGGCAACGTGGATGCCCGGGACAAGCCCGGGCATGACGGCGAGGACGCATCTCAAGCCGCGCTGAGATTGCCGGCAGCTTGCAATGCGCCCGCGACGGCTTTCTCCCGATGCTCCGGTCCGACCTGGATTCCGTCGGCGGAGATGAATTCGGGATCCTTCACGCCGATGAAGCCGAACACCCAACGCAAATAGGTCTCCAAATGCTCGGCCACCGCCATCGGCGTGCCGGCGCCGTAATAGCCGCCGCGCGAGACCGCGACGATGATGCGCTTGTTGCCGGCAAGGCCCTCGACGCCGGCAGCGCCGTACCTGAACGTCTTGCCGGCCACCAGGATACGATCGATCCACGCCTTGAGCTGGCTGGGGATAGTGAAATTGTACATGGGCGCGCCGAGCACGACGATGTCGGCTGCCAGGAATTCGTCCAGCACCTGCTGGCCCGCGGCGATGTCCGCCTGCAGCGAGGCTTCCGGCGTGGCACCCTGGCTCGCGGCGAGGTGGGAACCCGAGAGGTGGGCGAGCGGCGTCGTCGTCAGGTCGCGATAGGTGATGTCGAGGCCGGGATGGGTCTTGGCCAGCCGGTCGACGATGGCGGCGGAAACCTGACGGCTGACGGAGTGCGGGCCCAGCACGCTGGAGTCGAGATGCAGAAGTTTCATGGTTGGTGTCACCCTTTGGTATAGGTTTGTAACTGGCGCTATATGAGTGACCGTGGCAAAACCCCGCAAGAACGCACATTTTTCTCACCGGAGCACATCAGTGAAACCCGCGCACATCCATGTGCCTGTCCTGGAACCGATCCCGCATACCGGCGGCGACTGCCGTGGCGTGGCCTCGGTGCTGGCGCGGGTCGGCGACAAATGGAGCGTGCTGGTGATCATGCTGCTCGGTAACGGACCGCGCCGCTTCAACGAGCTCAAGCGCACGATCGGCGGCATCTCGCAGCGGATGCTGACCCTGACGCTACGCGGGCTGGAGCGCGACGGGCTGGTCACGCGCACGGTGTTTCCAACCATCCCGCCGCGCGTCGACTACGAGCTGACCGATCTCGGTCGCGGCCTCTCAAAGCCGGTGCAGGCGCTAGGCCAATGGGCGTTCGAGCATTTGCCCGAAATCGAGCGCGCGCGAGGCGAGTTCGATGCGCGGAACGAGCGGGGGTGAACGATGGAGACGAGGGATCTGCACCTCTCCCATAGGAGAGGTCGGCGCGCAGCGCCGGGTGAGGGGATCCGCTCTATCGAGGGACTGTAACCCCTCACCCGAATTGCTTCGCAATTCGACCTCTCCCTATGGGCGAGGTGAAGAAACGACGTCCTAGACCAGCGACACCAGTCCGCCGCCGTGGCGTTCGAGACGGCCGGCGAGTTCAAGCTCGAGCAGCACCGTGCGAACGATGGTGGCGGACAGGCCCGACATCCGGATCAGGTCGTCGAGGCTGACCGGGCTCGGGCCGAGCAGCGCGACGATGCGTTCGCGCTCGCTCGGATCGGTGTCGAAATCGAGCGGCTCGTCATCGCTTTCGCGTGCAGCGAGCGCGAACGGCCGCTCCATGATCGGCTGCACCGCGTTGATGATGTCGCTCGCGTTGGTCACGAGCGCCGCGCCCTGCTTGATCAGATCGTTGGTGCCGGCCGCGCGCGGATCGAGCGGCGAGCCGGGGACGGCGAAGACTTCGCGGCCCTGTTCCGCCGCCATGCGCGCTGTTATCAGCGAGCCCGAGCGGTGCGCGGCTTCGACGATGACCACGCCGAGCGCAGCACCCGAGATCAGGCGGTTGCGGCGCGGGAAGTCGCGGGCGCGCGGGGTGTGGCCGAGCGGCATTTCGGAGATCGCTGCGCCTTGTTCGAGCAAGGCCGCGAGCAGGTCCTCATGCTCGGGCGGATAGATCCGGTCGTGACCGCCGGCGAGCACCGCGACGGTGCCGGTCGTCGTGGTAGCGCGATGCGCGGCCTGGTCGATGCCGCGGGCGAGACCGGAGATCACGACGAAGCCGGCGTCGCCGAGATCATGGGCGAGGGTGCTTGCAAATTTCAGCCCGGCGCCGGATGCATTGCGCGAGCCGACGATCGCGATCATCGGCCGCGCCAGCGCGTCAAGCGCGCCGCGCACCGCAAGCAGCGGCGGCGCGTCATCGATGGTGGCAAGCCGTGCCGGATAGGGGGCTTCGCCCGGCGCGACCAGGCTGACGCCCTGCTTCTTGCAGGCCGCAAGCTCGGCCTTTGCCTCCTCGACCGTGCAGATGCGTCCCGCACCACCGCCGCCACGGCGCGCCATGTCCGGCAGATGTTCGAGCGCGGTGCGCGCGTCGCCGAAATGATTGAGGAGCGAGCGAAAGGTGCGTGGCCCGACATTCTCCGAGCGGATCAGCCGCAGGCGGTCGAGGCGTTCGGTGTCGGTGAGTTGGTGATTGGGCGTGCGGTCATGCATGGCGGCGCAGCTTCGCCCAATCGGATATCGCGATCAACTTGTTTGCCGTCTCCTTCGTCATGCCCGGGCTTGTCCCGGGCATCCACGTTCTTTGCACGGGGCACAGCAAGGCGTGGATGGCCGGGACAAGCCCGGCCATGACGAGGAGGTGAAGGCCTTCCGTCCGATTTACTTGCCCGAGGAGGAGGCGGCCCGTAAAACCAATCCAACCAATGAAGGGAGGAAATTCCCGATGATCTCGCTTGCCGAACTCACCCGTCGCATCGAGCAGGGCGAGCTCTCGCCCGATGCAGCGCTTGCCCAATCGCTCGCGGCGGTCGATGCCGAGGAGAAGACGATCGGCGCCTTCGTGTCGCGGGCGGAGAATCCGCGCGCGCAGGCGGCGGGGCCGCTGCGCGGGATTGCGGTCGGGATCAAAGACATCATCGACACCGCGGATTTCCCGACCGAGATGGGGGCGTCGATCTACCGGGGACACCGGCCGCGCGCCGATGCGTCTGTCGTGATGATGCTGAAGCAGGCCGGCGCCACGATCGTCGGCAAGACCACGACGACGGCGTTCGCTGCGAACGATCCGACGGCGACGCTCAATCCGCGCAATCATGGCCACACGCCGGGCGGATCGTCGGCAGGCTCAGCGGCGGCGGTCGCGGCCGGGATGATTCCGCTGGCGCTGGGGACGCAGACGGCAGGCTCGGTGATCCGGCCGGCGTCGTATTGCGGCGTGGCCGCGATCAAGCCGTCCTACCGGCTGCTGCCGACGGTCGGCGTCAAGTGCTTTTCCTGGACGCTCGATACCGTCGGCCTGTTCGCTTCAGGCGTGAGCGACCTCGCGGTGGCGCTGGCGGCGATGACGGGACGGCCGGCGCTGCGGTTGCCCGACACCATCACAGCGCCGCGGATCGGCATCGTGACGCAGGACTTTGCCGGTGCGCCCGATGCGTCGGGCGCGGAGGCGCTAAGGATCGCGGCGCAGATGGCCGAGCGCGCTGGTGCTTCGGTTCGCGCGCTGTCATTGCCTGAGATCGTTGCGGAAGCCTGGCGCATTCAGCCGGTGGTGCAGGATTTCGAGGCGCACCGGTCACTGGGGTGGGAATATCGCGAGAACTACGACGCAATGCCGCCATTGCTGCGCGGCCGGCTTGACGAGAGCAGGGATGTCAGCGCGGCTCAATACGACGAGGCGATCGATGTCGCCGGTAGTGCGCGGCAGGCGCTTACGCAAGCGTTTGCGGATGTCGACGTGCTGCTGACGCTGTCCGCGCCCGGTGCTGCGCCGAAGGGGCTCTCGTCGACCGGCGATCCCCGCTACAACCGGCTATGGACGTTGATGGGCGTTCCTTGCGTCAACGTGCCGACCTACGTGGCCGAAGGCAACTTGCCTGTCGGCGTGCAGGTGATCGCGCCATTCGCTGCCGACGCCAAGGCGCTGGCGGCGGCGCGCTTTGTCGAGATGGCGCTGGCGAAACTATAACAGTGCGGGCTCGGCGGCGCGCGACTTGCGCGGCGTCTCGATTCGCGTCGAGCCGGCATCTTGCGCCAGGAAACGTTCGGCAGCCTTGCGGCCGCTCCGATGCAGTTGGCGAATGAAGCCCGGCCCGAGATCGGTGGCGCTGCGCTGGGCGAGCCCGTCGATCTCATCTTCCGCTGCGATCCGGAATAGTCGCAACGAGGGGGCTGCCGCAGGACGCGCCCATTCCAGCGCCGCAATCTCGGCGTTGAGCACGGAATTGGCGGTGATCTGGTCGAGGCGGCGATCGATCGCGGCGGGCGTGATCGGAACATAGCTGTCGCGCGCCGGCGTGACTTGAACGACGAGCACGTTGGACGTCTCGGATTCCTGCACGAGTCGGACCAGCGGGGGATTGCCGCCAAAGCCGCCGTCCCAATAGGACTCGCCGTCGATTTCGACCGCGCAATGGATCAGGGGCGGGCAGGTCGAGGCGAGCAGCACATCGGCGGTGATCTCGTCATTGCCGAAGACTTGCTGCCGGCCGTCGCGCACGCGTGTCGCCGCGACCAAAAGCTTCGGGCTGGCGGGGCTCTGCAGCGCGGAGAAATCGATATCCCTCCAGAGCGCCTGGCGCAGCGGATCGAGATCGAACGGATCGAACTGGCCGGACCGCAGCGTCGGCCCGAATGCGACCGACCGTCCGGCCGGCGAGAATCCTCCGACCAGCATCAGCGAGCGGAACGAAGCCTCGTGCATCATCCGCATCCAGAACCGGTTGAGCGCGGCACGTGCGCCTTCGCGGCCACCTTCCACCAGGCCGCAAGCGAGCAGCGCGGCATTGACGGCGCCGGCGCTGGCGCCGCTGATGGTGTCCAACGCGCAATCCGGTTCTTCCAGGAGCCGCTCGAGTGCGCCCCACGTGAACGCGGCAAAGGTGCCGCCGCCCTGCAGTGCCAGCGATAATTGTCGCGGCGGCCAGACCAGCGATTCGCGTGCGTCCGTTTTTTTCGGTCTATCGACCGGCGAGCGCGCCCGCAGGTCGGCCCGCGCCGATTGCATGTTCAGGATGGCGTCCGGGAGTGATGGGGCAGGCAGCTCAGCTTCCGAGCTGGACTTGGCTGCTGAATCGACGGCAGTCGGTGTCTTGCCGGAGAATGACCAGATTTCGCTGGCCGCGAGCAGGGCGCTCGCGCCGGACGTACTCACCGGACGCGACGCGACATCGGGCGCGCTCATTCCGCTAATCCCATCCTGTTCGATCCCGTCCACCTGACGAAACCGTATGACGCCATTTGAATCGAAGGATGACAGCCCGCGTTACCGTTTGCCAGTGTCGCGCAAGAATTTCGGACAGATGTGACCCGTCCTCAACAGGTTGATGGCGAATTCTAGGCCTTTTGGCCGATGCGCCCCTCGGTTCCCGCCAGCAAGCGCTTGATGTTTTCGCGATGGGTGTAGAACAGCATGAGCATCAGCACCGCGGCGAGCGCGGCGAGTGCGGCGTGGTCGAACCACCACAGGAAGATTGGGGTGACGACGGCGGCCACCAGCGCTGAGAGCGACGAATAGCGCGTGGTGAAGGCGGTCGCGAGCCAGACGGCTCCATAGACGGCCGCGGCCGGCCAGAACAGGCCGATCAGCACGCCGATATAGGTAGCGACGCCCTTGCCGCCCTTGAATCCGAGCCAGACCGGATAGAGATGGCCGAGGAAGGCGCCGAGTCCGGCCACCATCGCCGCATTCGGGCCGCCGAGATAGCCCGACAGCACGACTGCAGCGGTGCCCTTCAGCATGTCGAAGATCAGCGTGGCCGCGGCGAGCCCCTTGCGCCCGGTGCGCAGCACATTGGTGGCGCCGATATTTCCGGACCCGATCGAGCGCAGATCCTGTGTGCCGGCGATCTTGGTCAGGATCAGGCCGAACGGGACCGAGCCGAAGAGATAGCCGATCAGAAACGCGACGATCAGGAAGGCGTCAGAGGACATGGCCGGCGCTCCCGCCGCAGGCGCGGCATGTCTCGGAGGTGTCTCTTTTTCTTGACGCGTTTTCTTGACGCGAACCGGTATCCACTTCGCTTGAAAACGCTCTAGACATGTTCATACACCGTCCGCCCACCGACAATGGTGCGTACGACGCGGCCGGAGAAGCGGGCCTCGTCGAAGGGCGTGTTCTTGCACAGCGATTTGAGGTCGGCGGGATCGAGCACCCAGGGCGTGTCCGGATCGATCACGATCACGTCGGCCGGCGAACCCGCGCGCAGCGAGCCGCCGGGCAGGCCCAGCAGTTCGGCAGGTCGGGTCGACATCGCCCGGATCAAGGTCTTGAAATCCATCTCGCCATTATGGACCAAACGCAAGGCCGCCGGCAGCATGGTCTGCAGCCCGACCGCGCCGGGGGCGGCCTCGGCGAACGGCAGGCGCTTGACCTCGACGTCCTGCGGATTGTGATCGGACATGATGACGTCGATAAGACCCGAGGCCAGCGCTGCGACCAATGCCTGGCGGTCATCCTCGGTGCGCAGCGGCGGCGACAGTTTCAGGAACGTCCTGTAAGGCCCGATATCGTTCTCGTTCAGCGTGACGTGGTTGATCGAGACGGAGGCGGAGACGTCGGCGCCAGCATCGCGGGCGCGTTTGAGGATCTCAAGCGACTCCGCCGTGGAGAGGGAGGCCGCGTGATAACGCCCGCCGGTGAGCGCTGCGAGCCGCACGTCGCGCTCGAGCATGATCGACTCGGCGGCATTCGGGATGCCGGCAAGCCCCAGCCTCGTCGCAAACTCGCCCTCGTTCATCACGCCTTCGCCGACGAGGTCGGGATCCTCGGTGTGATGCACGATCAGCGCGTCGAAGTCGCGGGCGTAGGTGAGCGCGCGGCGCATCACCTGCGCGTTGGTGACGCTCTTGTCGCCATCGGTGAAGGCGACCGCGCCGGCGGCCTTGAGGAGGCCGATCTCGGTCATCTCCTCGCCGCCCAAGCCCTTGGTCAGTGCCGCCATTGGATGGATGTTGACGATCGCAGTGTCGCGGGCGCGGCGCATCACGAAATCGACGGTCGCCGAATTGTCGATCACCGGCGAGGTGTTCGGCTGGCAGATGATGGTGGTGATGCCGCCGGCGGCTGCGGCGAGGCTAGCCGAGGCAAAGGTCTCGCGATGGTTGGCGCCGGGCTCGCCGACAAAGGCGCGCATGTCGATCAGACCGGGAGCGACGATCTTGCCGGCGCAATTGACGATGTCGGTACCCTCTGGGACGCCGGTCGTGCCGATGCCGCGTTTGCTATCGCGGATCATGCCGTCGGCGATCAGGACGTCGGCGGGCCCGTCGAGATCGCGGGAGGGATCGACGACGCGGGCATTGGCAAGCAGGATTGGACGACGATCGGTCAGCATGATCTCACGCATTCGGCAGGTTGCGGGCGAGCGCTTCCAGCACCGCCATGCGCACTGCCACTCCCATTTCGACTTGTTCGCGGATCACCGACTGCGCGCCGTCGGCGACAGCCGAGTCGATCTCGACGCCGCGGTTCATCGGCCCCGGATGCATCACCAGTGCATCTGATTTGGCGTAGGACAGCTTCTTCTGGTCGAGGCCGAAATACTGGAAATATTCGCCCGAGGACGGCACGAAGGAGCCGTTCATGCGCTCGCGCTGCAGGCGCAGCATCATCACGATGTCGGCCCCGTCTAGCCCCTCGCGCATGTCGCGGGCGACCTCCACTCCCATCCGCTCGATGCCGCGCGGCACAAGCGTCGAGGGCGCAACGACGCGGACGCGGGCGCCCATGGTGTTGAGCAGGAGGATGTTGGAGCGTGCGACGCGGGAATGCATGACGTCGCCGCAGATCGCGACCACCAGCCCCTCGATCCGGCCCTTGTTGCGGCGGATCGTCAGCGCGTCGAGCAGGCCCTGGGTCGGATGCTCATGCGCACCGTCGCCGGCATTGATCACGGAACCGTCAACCTTGCGCGCCAGCAGTTCCACGGCGCCGGAGGCATGGTGGCGCACCACCAGGATATCCGGATGCATCGCGTTCAGCGTCACCGCGGTGTCCATCAGGGTCTCACCCTTGCGCATCGAGGACGAGGACACCGACATGTTCATGACGTCGGCGCCCAGCCTTTTTCCCGCGATCTCGAAGGAGGATTGCGTGCGGGTCGAGGCCTCGAAGAACAGGTTGACCTGGGTGCGGCCGCGCAAGGATGCGCGTTTCTTGTCCACCTGGCGGTTGAGCTCGACATACTCCTCGGACAGGTCAAGCAGCCCGGTGATGTCGGCAGCGGAAAGCCCCTCGATGCCCAGCAAATGCCGGTGACCGAGGACAAAGGTCGATTTCAATGATGGGGTCATTAAAGCCAGAGCTATAGGCGTGGATGGTCGGCGGGGCAAGCGGGAATAGGGGGTGGATGAGTTATCCCCGGGTCTGTCACGGCGTCGTCATGCCCGGGCTTGTACCGGGCATCCACGGCTTACTTAATATCTGCCGCAAAGAAGTATCGGCCGCAAAGAACGTGGATGGCCGGGACGAGCCCGGCCATGACGCAAGTGGGTAGGTCCTCGTGAAAGCGATACTCATCGGAATTGTGGCAGCCATGTCGATTTCGGCAGCCCGCGCGCAAACCCTGCCGGGCGGTTTCGTGTTCCTGCGCGACATCGATTCCACGATCGTCCAGGACATCCGATATGCCGGCCCGAACAATTTCGTCGGCCGGCCGCTCAGGGGCTACGGCGCGGCGGAATGCGTCGTGAAGCGCGAGGTCGGGCTTAGGCTGAAGGCCGTGCAGCAGGAACTCGCGGCACAAAGGCTCTCATTGAAGATGTTCGATTGCTACCGCCCGGTGCGGGCGGTCTCCGACATGGTGGCGTGGTCGAGGGATGGCAAGGAGACGGTCGCCGGCAAGCGCTACAATCCGGCGTTCAGGAAGGCCGATCTGTTCCGGCTCGGCTATATCGCCGCGCGTTCCGGCCATTCGACCGGGGCCGCGCTCGACCTGACGCTGGTGGATCTTGCCGCCGACAATTCCGGCAAGTTCGATCCCGCGAGAGACTATGCCGACTGCACGGCAACAGTGGAAAGGCGGGCACCGGAAGGCAGCGTCGACATGGGCACCGGCTATGATTGCTCCGACGTCAAGGCGCATACCGCCGCAGCCTCGATCAATCGGTCGCAGCGGCGGTGGCGCAGGATGCTCGTCGCAGCGATGGCGCGACAGGGTTTTGTCAACTATTCCAAGGAGTGGTGGCATTTTTCGCTGCCCGGCGGGGGCGGTCAGGCCTATGATTTCCCGATTCCGCCGCGCCGCTAGAGCGTGATGACTGCTCTTCGAATCGTCATCCCGCTCTAGTCCTTTGTTTGAGCATGATCTTTTCGGAAAACCGGTGTCCACTTTTCCGGATCATGCTCTAGTTCCGGCTTTCAGGAAGCGTCATGACCCAAGCCATCTTCTCGACCCACGAGGTCTTCAACCAGTCGCCGCCGTTCGAGGATGTCGATCTGTTCACGCTCGACAAGCCGCTGGTCGAGGCGGTGGCCGCCAATGGCGGCGGCTCGGCACAGGGCGAGCTCGCACAATTCGGCGAGCAGTGGGGCTCGGCGGCGATGGCGGAGCGGGGGCGCATCGCCAATGAGAACACGCCGAAACTGCGCACCTTCGATTCCCGCGGCAACCGCCGTGATGTGGTCGAGTTTCATCCGGCCTATCACGAACTGATGGCGCATAGCGCCCATGCCGGTGTGCACAACTCGACCTGGACCGCGCAGGGCAAGCCCGCGGGCGGCGCGGCGGAGGTGGTGCGCGCGGCGAAATTCTACATCGCTGCACAGGTCGAGACCGGACATCTCTGCCCGATCACCATGACCCGCGCCGCCGTCGCGGCGCTGGCGTCGCAGCCGGATCTCCTCGCAAGGACGATGCCGGTGATCGCCACGCGTTCCTATGATCCGAGTTTCGTGCCCTGGTGGGAGAAGCGCGGCGTGACGCTCGGCATGGGCATGACCGAGAAGCAGGGCGGCACCGACGTGCGGGCCAACATGACGCGCGCGGCGCGCGATGGCGATGCGTATCGCATCACCGGACACAAATGGTTCATGTCGGCGCCGATGTGCGACGCGTTCCTGGTGCTGGCGCAGGCCGAGGAGGGCCTGAGCTGCTTCTTCATGCCGCGCTTTGCGCCGGATGGGTCCGTGAACGCCATCCGTTTCCAACGCCTGAAGGACAAGCTCGGCAACCGCTCGAATGCGTCGTCGGAGGTGGAATTCCACGGCGCCTATGCCGAGCGCATCGGCGAGGAGGGCAAGGGCATCCGCACCATCATCCAGATGGTGCAACTGACCCGGCAGGATTGCGCGATCGCCTCTGCCGGCCTGATGCGCTCGGGGCTTGCCCACGCGCTGCATCACGCGCGCCATCGCAGCGTGTTCCAGAAGCATCTCGCCGACCAGCCGCTGATGCAGGCGGTGCTGTCGGACATGGCGCTGCATGTCGAGGCGACGGTTGCGCTGGTGATGCGGCTCTGCCGCGCGTTCGACCGCACACCGGATGAGCCTAAGGAAGCCGCCTATATGCGGCTGCTCACGCCCGCGATCAAATACTGGACCTGCAAGAGCGCGCCCGGCTTCCTCTACGAGGCGATGGAGTGCCTCGGCGGCAACGGCTATGTCGAGGAGGGCATTCTGGCGCGGCATTACCGGGAGGCGCCGGTCAATGCGATCTGGGAAGGCTCGGGCAATGTGATGTGCCTCGACGTGCTGCGCGCGCTCTCGCGCGAGGCGGATGCTGCATCGGCGATCCTGCAGGAATTGGCCGGGCAGACGCAGGGCCTGCCCGGCGCAAGCGAGGCGGTGGCCTTCATCGGCAAGGCGTTCCGCAGACCGGATAGCGAGCGCGTCGCGCGGCTTGCAGTCGAAAAACTGGCGCTGCTTGCCGCGAGCGCCGCGCTCAATGCCGTGATGCCGCGTCACGCCGAACTGTTCGCGGCGACACGGCTCGCGACCACGCATGCGGGCATGTACGGCGCGGTGGACATTGCCGAGAGCGACATGCGCGCGCTGCTGGAGCGGGCGCTGCCACATTGAATGACACACACTCCGTCATGCCCGGGCTTGACCCGGGCATCCACGCCTCTCGTGCGACGCAGAGAAAAAGGGACGTGGATGGCCGGGACGAGCCCGGCCATGACGTTGTGGAGGCGACAGGCGCGCAATCGATCGAGAGTTAGCTGATGGATGTCCTCAGTCCCGATAATCCTCCGCTGACCACCGCTCCACCGCCGCCGCGGATCTGGAAATTCTGGGGTACGACGCTGTGGGGGTTGTTCGTGTTCGGCGGCATGTTCCTCGGGCAGCTCGCCGTCGTCATCTACTTCATGCTTAAGCAGGATGCGTCCAGTATCGCATCGGTCATCCAGACGATCGGCGGGGGCTTGACGATTGCGCTCTCGGTCATCACGGGATTGCCGGGAGTGCTGCTGACGCTCTGGATCGCGATCCGTCCGAGCCGGACTTCCTTTGTCGATTATCTTGCGCTGCGCTGGACCTCCTGGAAGAGTTTCGCCATCGGCGTGGTCGCGCTGGCGCTATTGGTTGGCGTATGGGATCTCATCTTGCGCGCGGTTGGCCGCGAAGCCTCGCCGGGCTTCATGGGCGAGGTGATGAAATCGGCGCAGGCCGAAGGCGCGCTTTGGCTGCTCGTCATCGCGTTCTGCGTCGCCGCCCCGGTATCGGAAGAGCTTCTCGCTCGCGGCTTCCTCTATCGCGGCTGGTCGGAAACCGCCCTGCGGCCCGGAGGCGCGATTCTGCTGTCGTCGCTCGTCTGGACCTTGCTCCATTTGCAATACGACTGGTTCTTCCTGAGCGAGGTGTTTTCGATCGGGCTCGTGTTCGGGTATCTGCGCTACCGCTTTAACTCGACCTGGCTCACGATCGTGCTGCACGGGCTGAACAATCTTGCGGCGACGCTGCAGACATTGTGGCTGGCCGGGCAGTCGTAGCTCCTCGCACCCCACTGGCAGGATGATCGCCGGACGTGCTAGGTAGAGGCTCAGCCCACCTTCGCTGCGACTTTGTCGCGGAAAAATCGATATGTCGGACTTCGAAAAAGCCAAGTCGCCGGCCTCGGTCTCGCCACGGCCGCCGCGAACCTGGGACTTCATGGAGACGACGTTCGTCAGCCTGATCGCTTACGGCGCTTTCATTTTCGCATCGGACTTTTTCTTCAATATCATATCGGACCTAGCCGGCAAGATATTGTCACCTGCGCAACTTCGAACAGGGGTGATCCAGAATAGTTTGGAAAGCGCCGCCAGCATTCTGGCAAGTCCACCTGCGATCGCGGTGCTTGGGATCGCCATCTGGATGGCCCGCCGGGAGTTCGCCGAATATCTTGCGTTGAAGTGGCCAAATCCAATTGAACTCCGACGTGCTCTCGTAATCACGACCATATTCTTGGTGGTGGAGAGTGTGGTCGTTGGTGCCACCAGGGACGCTCCTGTCGATTCTGATTTCCGGGCCGTGGGAGCCGACGGTTTGTTCATTTATTTGATCTCCGCCTGCATTGCAGCGCCGCTAATGGAAGAATTTCTCTTTCGTGGTTTTATGTTTCGTGGCTGGTCGCAGTCCTTCCTCGGCCCGACCGGCGCGATTGTTCTGACATCAATAGTATGGGCGATACTCCATACTCAATATGATTGGCTTGGGCGTTTCTGTCTCTTCGTCTCGGGTATTTTTCTCGGTTACTTTCGCTGGCGCAGCAACTCGACTTTGTTGGCAGTAATGGCTCATTCAGCCATGAATATGTTCGCCCTCTTCATTTGGCTATTATTGTAAGCCTAGCGCCCGCTTGCAGCGAGCGCGATGACAACGGGCATCGTGATCGCCGCCAGAATCGTTTGCAGCGTGATGATCTGCGCGAGCAGCGGCGCATCGCCGCCCATCTGGCGGGCGAGCACGTAGGCCGATGAGGAAGTGGGGACCGCCGAGCCGACGGCGACGATGACCAGGCTCGGACCGGATAGGCCGAACGCGAGCCCGAGCGTCACGGTGAGTATGGGCATGGCGATCAGTTTCAGGAACACCGTGATGCTGGCGGCGAGGTTCGGACGGAACATGCCTTCGAGATGCAGGCCGGCGCCGGTGACGAGCAGGCCGATCGCAAGCGAGGAGCGGCCGAGCGCGTCTGCGACGTCATGCCAGAGCTTTGGCAGCGGGAAGTGGGTCACGTTCAGAAGGAGCCCGACGACGCAGGCCCAGATCAGCGGGTTCTTCACCACCGTCATGACGATGGCGCCCGCCGACTGCTTTTGCGGCGCGGCGTAGTGCGCGAGCACGGAGACGCTGAACACATTGACCAGTGGAATGATCGCGACCATCGCCACCGAAGCGAGCGCGAGTCCGACATCGCCGTAGAGGGCACCGGACACCGCGAGCGCGACATAGGTCTGCCAGCGGGTGGCGCCCTGGAACACCGAGGTGAAGGCAGGACCGTCGACGCCGCTGCGCGCGAGTAGCGGGCGCAGTGCGAGGCACAGTAGCGACATCGCCAGCGCCGAGAGGAACAGCGCGCCGCCGACACCGCCGATCGGCACCTTTGTCAGGTCGGCCTTCACCAGCGTCTGGATCAAGAGCACGGGGAACAGCACGTAATAGGTCAGCCGTTCCAGGCCCTGCCATTGCATCTCGGGCTTGAGCAGCGTCCGCTTCAGGATGAAGCCGAGCGCGATCAAGAGGAATGTCGGCAAGAGCGCCGCGATGACGACGGCCATGCTTCAGCGCTCGCCCCGCAATTTTGCCAGCCGATCCAGCGCACCTTGCAGGATGAAGATCGCGGCGTGCTCGTCGATCACCTCGGCGCGCTTGGCGCGGCTGACATCCAGGCCGATCAATTCGCGCTCGACGGCCGCCGTCGAGAGCCGCTCGTCCCAGAGCCCGATCGCGAGCGTGGTCAGGTTGGAGAGGTTGCGCGCGAAGGCGCGGGTCGATTGCGCTCGCGGCCCCTCGCTGCCGTCCATGTTGATGGGAAGCCCAAGCACGAAGCCGACCACGTTGCGTTCGCCGGCGATCACCAGCAACCGCGCCGCGTCAGCCTTGAACGCCTTGCGCTGGATGGTTTCGACGCCGGTCGCCAGCCGCCGATCGGGATCGGAGACGGCAACGCCGATGGTCTTGGTTCCGAGATCGAGCCCGATCAACGCGCCGCGCTCGGGCCAGTGCGCGACAGCTTCGATCAGGGGGAGGACAGGGGCGGGCATGACGATGCGCTTAACACGTGGTGCAGTGCGGAGGCAAAGCGCTCTCTTCACCTCTCCCCAGCGGGGAGAGGTCGGATCGCATCGCTAGATGCGATCCGGGTGAGGGGGCGCAGGTGCCCATGAGAGACCGTGACCCCTCACCCGGCGCTGTGCGCCGACCTCTCCCGATGGGAGAGGTGAAACCGGCAGCGTGCCTCGGGGCTACCGGATTGCGATGGGGTTGATCATGCTCTGCACGCCGCCACGCCAGCGTGGCTGGCCGAGCACGAACAGGAACTCATATCCCTTGTCCTTGGCGAGCTCGGCGGTGTCCATGTTCTCGAGGATATAGGTGCCGTTCTTCGCCAGCAGGATCTGATGCACCTCGAACACATTCTTGGATTCGAACGGCAGCACCTCGACTGCCCAGGTATCAGCACCAACGGCAACCACGCCCTTGCCGGTGAGATAATTGGCACCCTCAACCCCGAGGCCGGGTTCGCCGGCGGAATAGCGCTTGTCGTCCTTGCCGATCAGGCTGAGCCAGCCGGTGTGGAAGATCACGACGTCGCCCTGGCGGATCTCGACACCCTGTTTCTTCGCGACTTCCTCGATCTCCTTGACGTTGAAGGCGGTGCCTTCCTTGACCACGTCGGTGTTGTAGTAGGCGGCCATGTCGAGCAGCACGCCGCGGGCGACCATCGGCGGCACCTTCTCGATGCCGAGCTTCTTCAACCCGGTGGGATCGGCAAAATCGGCGAGCTTGTTGCCGTTGTAGTAGACGTGCTCGATGCCGAGATGGCCGAGCCCGTCGAGCTGGCTGCCGATGCCGACCCAGGTATCGATGATATCGTCATTGTAGGTTGCCTTGTTCGGACCGATGCCGGAGCTGCCGGCCTGTCCGGGCTGGACGATGGTGATCTTGAAGCTGCGCGGCGGATAGGCCGGCGTCTTGGTGTCGACGGGAATGCCGAGCGCGTAGGTCTTGCCGGTCTTCACCAATGACGCGGCTTTGACGACGAGCTCGGGCGTCATGTAGTTGGCGGCGCCGATCTCGTCGTTCGGCCCCCATTTCGACTTGGTCCAGTCTTGTGCGCTTGCCGTTCCCACCGTAGCCAACAAGGCAACAGAACAGCACAACACGAATGCGGTGCGCATCGCAGTCCCTCCCAGATGTTGACGTTATGGTTGTTGGTAGAAAGCGCCACATACTAACGTAGACGCGCACAACGATCCAAAAATTTTTGATGACGTGTGCTCGCACGCGCGAAGCGTGTGGCTCCGTCACAGAAAAATGGCATTGCGAATTTCGCGGAGCGGAACGGGCAGTCAGGCCGCGATGACCTGATCGTCCTTGTCGAGACAGGCGGCAAAACTCTGCAGCGCGCTGTATTGATGGGCGCTGCGGCGCTGGATGAAGATGGTTTCGGCGCGGGCATAGGATGGATCGAGCGTGTGGATGCTGACGCTGGCATGCAACGCGTTGCGCTCGACGACGACCCGCGGCAACAGCGTCACGCCCATGTCGGCGGCGACGCAGCCGACCATGCCGTCGAGCGTGCCGAGCTCGAAGCGTGCGGCCGACGGCCAGCCGAAGTCGGTGAAGATCTGCTCGAGCCGCTGGCGATAGGTGCAGCCGGTGCGGAATACCAGCGCGGTCGGTCCGGACTCCGACGTGCCTGCGCGCAAGGCGGCGAGGCTGGCCCAGCGGCGCGCGGTGACCAGCACCAGCTCTTCGCGGAAAGCGAGGGTGGAAGTGAGCTCGGCGTGATCGATCGGACCGGCGACGAAGGCGCCGTCCAGCGTGCCGTCGAGCACGGCGGTGACGAGATCGGTTGTGGTCGCGGTCTTCAGGGTGAGGCGTACCGCCGGAAAGCGGCGATGGAAATCGGCAAGCAGCACCGGCAGGCGGACGGCGGCCGTCGTTTCCATGGAGCCGATCGCGAGCGGTCCCTTCGGCTCGCCATCATCGCGGGCGGCGAGCAATGCTTCGCGCGAGAGTGCGGCCATGCGTTGCGCATAAGGGAGCAGCCGCCGTCCGGCGCCGGTCAACGTCATGCCGCGGCTGTGCCGCTCGAACAGCGCCGTGCCGATCTCGGCCTCGAGCGCTTTGATCCGCTGGGTCACGTTGGACTGTACGGTGTGCAGCTCATCGGCGGCGCGCGTGATGCCGCCAAGACGGGCGACCGTTGCAAAGGTCTGGAGGTCGGTGAGTTCCATGATCGCGGCCTGCGTTTCATTATTGAGATGGCAGCGTTCTCAAGTATTCATTTCGAGAGAATGGTAGCTCTGTCTAGTGTGGCTGTCGAGATGGGGTCCCGGGCAATATCCTACGTTCGCTTTCGTGCTGAATTCATCACGGCTCGATGCTGCCGGTTGATGCGCCCTCGCCCCTTGTGGGAGAGGGCAGCTCCGGCGGCTGCGACCGAACTCGCTTGGGTGAGGGGTTCTCTCCACGAACACGTGCGCCCGTGGAGAGAACCCCTCATCCGGCGCGGATTGCATCCGCGCCACCTTCTCCCACAAGGGGAGAAGGTGTGTTCGACGCATCTCGCCTTGTCCCCTTGTGGGAGAAGGTTACAAGCAACGAGCCAACGAAAGAGCTGAATCATGTGGCCGGACCGCCGAATTGTCGATCTGTTCAAGACCGAGTTTCCGATCGTGCTGGCGCCGATGGCCGGCGTGATGGATGCAGATCTCGTGATCGCCGCCGCGCAAGGCGGTGCGCTCGGCTCATTGCCCTGTGCGATGCTCACCGCGGAGAAGGCGCGCGAGCAGGTCAACATCATCCGCCAGCGCGTCTCCGCGCCGATCAACATGAACTTCTTCTGCCACCAGCCGGACGATCCGGATCCGCAGCACGAGGCGCGCTGGAAGGCGCGGCTTGCGGCGTATTACAAAGAGCTTGGGCTGGATCCCGCGGCGCCCGTCAACGCCGCCAACCGTGCGCCGTTCGATGACGCGATGTGCGAAGTGGTCGAGGAACTGAAGCTGGAAGTCATCAGCTTCCATTTCGGCCTGCCGGAGGAGCGGCTGCTGAAGCGGGTGAAGGATGCGGGCGCGATCGTGATGGCGTCGGCGACCATCGTGAAGGAAGCGGTCTGGCTCGAGCAGCACGGCGCCGATGTCATCATCGCGCAAGGCGCCGAGGCGGGCGGTCATCGCGGCATGTTCCTGACCGACAATATTGCCGAGCAGCCCGGCCTCTTCGCGCTGCTGCCGCAGGTCGTCGATGCGGTGAAAGTGCCGGTGATCGCGGCCGGCGGGATCGCGGACGGGCGCGGGATCGCGGCGGCGTTCGCACTGGGCGCCTCCGGCGTGCAGATCGGGAGCGCCTATCTGCGCTGCCCGGAATCCAGGGTGGGGCCGGCGGCGCGTGCCGCGCTGGCGCAGGCGAAGGACGATTCAACCGTGATCACCAATGTGATGACCGGGCGGCCGGCGCGCGGGGTCGCCAACCGCGCGATGTCCGAGATCGGGCCGATCTCGCCGGACGCGCCTGCCTTTCCGCATGCCGCAACCGCGCTGGCGCCGCTGAAGGTGGCTGCCGAAAAACTCGGCAGGGTCGATTTCACCAATATGTGGGCCGGACAGGCGCTGCCATTGGGCCGCGAACTGCCGGCGGACGAGCTGACCCGGACATTGGCCAGCGAGGCGCTGGCGCGGATGGGGGCCTTGGGCCGCTAGCTTCTTTACCTCTCCCCGGCGGGGAGAGGTCGATTTGCGCAGCAAATCGGGTGAGGGGCCGCGGCTCTAATGAGGGACCGTAGCCCCTCACCGGCGCTTTGCGCGACCTCTCCCTTCGGGAGAGGTGAATGGCTGCGGGTTGCGGCTCAAAACCGGCGTCTGCTATACGGCGGGCTGATCTTGCTGCCCAAAGGCCATATATAATGTCAGTCGACGCCACGACCGTCCGCCGCATCGCGCAACTTGCGCGGATCGCGGTCTCCGAGGCTGAAGTTCCCCATCTGCAGGGCGAGCTGAACGCGATGCTCGCCTTCGTCGAGCAGCTTTCGGAGGTGAATGTCGAGGGCGTCGAGCCGATGACCTCGGTGACGCCCATGGAGATGAAGAAGCGCGCCGACGTGGTCAATGACGGCGAGATTGCGGATGATATCGTCCGCAATGCGCCGGCCACCGAGAATCACTTCTTCCTGGTGCCGAAGGTCGTCGAGTAAGCTCCTCTCTCTACTTGTTTTGCGGGAAGTCCGATGTGTCTGCTCTGCGACGATGAAAAGGCCTATCAGGCCTACATGAACTATCTCGACGTGATGGAGCGGCAGGGCAAGGCCGCCGATCCGAATGCGGTGATGCAAACCGTGCTCGATCAGCTCGAGGCCGCCGACAAGGCGCGCGCCAAGAAAGACGATCCCGCCGACGACAAGACCCTGTCTCCGTTCTTCTGCAGCCCGATCAATAAATGACCGATTTGACATCGCTGACGATCGCCGAGGCCCGCGAGGGCCTGACGAACAAGTCCTTCACCGCGCGCGAGCTCACCGATGCGCATCTTGCTGCGATCGAGGCGGCGCGCGTGCTCAACGCCTATGTGCTGGAGACGCCGGATCGCGCGCGCGAGATGGCTGACGCCGCGGACAAGCAGATCGGCAAGGGCGAGGGCGGTCCGCTCGCCGGCATCCCGCTCGGCATCAAGGACCTGTTCGCGACGCGCGATATCCGCACCACCGCCTGCTCGAAGATCCTCGGCAATTTCGTGCCGCCTTACGAATCGACCGTGACCTCGCAGCTCTGGCGCGACGGTGCGATCCTACTCGGCAAGCTCAACAATGACGAGTTCGCGATGGGCTCGTCGAACGAGACCTCCTGCTTCGGCCCGGTGGTCAATCCATGGCGGCGCGAGGGCTCCAACACGCATCTGGTGCCGGGCGGCTCCTCGGGCGGTTCGGCATCCGCCGTCGCGGCATTGCTGTGCATGGGCGCAACCGCAACCGATACCGGCGGCTCGATCCGCCAGCCGGCGGCGTTCACGGCGACGGTCGGGGTGAAGCCGACCTATGGCCGCTGCTCGCGCTGGGGCATCGTTGCATTCGCATCCTCGCTCGACCAGGCTGGTCCGATCGCGCGCACGGTGCGCGATTCCGCGATCCTGATGCGCTCGATGGCGGGGCATGATCCGAAGGACACGACTTCGGTTAATATCGGCGTGCCCGATTACGAGGCTGCGATCGGCAAGTCGGTGAAGGGGATGAAGATCGGCATCCCCAAGGAGTACCGCCTCGACGGCATGCCGGCCGAGATCGAGAAGCTCTGGAGCGATGGCGCGGCATGGTTGAAGGCGGCAGGTGCCGAGCTGGTCGAAGTGTCGCTGCCGCACACCAAATACGCACTGCCGGCGTATTACATCGTGGCGCCGGCGGAAGCCTCCTCGAACCTGGCGCGCTACGACGGCGTTCGCTACGGCCTGCGCGTGCCCGGCCGCAGCATCGGCGAGATGTATGAGAACAGCCGCGCCGATGGGTTTGGCGATGAGGTGCGTCGCCGCGTCATGATCGGTACCTATGTGCTCTCGGCCGGCTATTACGACGCCTATTACCTGCGGGCGCAGAAGGTGCGCACACTGATCAAGAAGGATTTCGAGGACTGCTTCGCCAAGGGCGTGAACGCGATCCTGACGCCGGCAACGCCGTCGGCGGCGTTTGGCGTCGGCGAGAAGGGCGGCGCTGATCCGGTCGAGATGTATCTCAACGACATCTTCACGGTGACCGTGAACATGGCGGGCCTGCCCGGCATCGCGGTCCCCGCCGGCAAGGATGCGCAAGGCTTGCCGCTCGGTCTGCAACTGATCGGGCGCGCCTTCGATGAAGAGACGCTGTTCTCGCTCGGCGAAGTGATCGAGCAGGCGGCCGGACACTTCACGCCGCCGAGATGGTGGTGAGATGGCGGATTTCCGCGCCAGCCTCAACGACGCCGCGCCGGAGCCTTCGCTGCCGCCGCCGCTGGCGGCGCTGTGGTGGGCGGCGAAAGGCGATTGGGACCAGGCGCACCGCATCGTGCAGGACGAAAGCACCGCCGAGGCCGCCTGGGTGCACGCCTATCTGCACCGCGTCGAGGGTGATCTCGGCAATGCCGCTTACTGGTACCGTCAGGCAGGCCAGCCGGTCGCCAAGGATGGAGTCGATGCCGAGTGGGAGCGGATCGTCACCGCGCTGCTCGGCTAACCTCTCCAAGTTGTGAAGGCTTTCCGTGGTTCATTTTGACGCGGTTTCTTTACCGGACCGGGCTTCAATTGGCTCGTATAGACATTGCCCTGTTTCCGCGCCACGCGGGCGCCCAGATTGCCCGCGATAGGCTGAGGGGAAGCGTGGCGGGGGCCTGCGGGCAAGAGGGCGTTTGTGGGTAGATCGGGTATAGGGGCGTGGCTGTCGACGGTACTGGCGGCCAGTTTTGCAGTGGCGCTTGCCGGATGCGCAACGGTCTACAATTTGCCGAGCAACGTGCCGCTTGCCAACGCGCTCGCCGATAGCAATCTCGGGGCTGACATTCCACGCTATGATGACGACGTGTTGGTCGCGCTGTCCTTCTCGGGCGGCGGCACGCGGGCGGCGGCTTTCTCGTTCGGCGTGCTCAAGGAGCTCGATCGCTCTCACGGCGGCTCCGGTCAGGCGAAAACGCTGCTCGATCGCGTCGACTTCGTCTCCGGTGTATCAGGCGGTTCGATCACCGCCGCCTATTTCGGTTTGAAGAAGCGCGCCGCGCTCGACGATTTCCGCGAACGCTTCCTGTTGCGCAATGCGGAGGAGGGGCTGAGGACCAATGTCTCGCTCGGCAATATCGGCCGAGCGCTCGCCGGCGGCGTCAACAACAGCCAGCTCACCGAGTGGCTGGACCAGAACCTGTTCGACGGCGCGCGCTTCGATGCGCTGCGCGAGGACCGGCGGCCGAAGGTCTGGATCAACGCCTCCGACATCTATAACCGCACGCCCTTCGTGTTCGGAAAGACCTCCTTCGACGCGCTGTGCAGCGACATCCGCTCCTACCGTGTGTCGGAAGCGGTTGCCGCATCGGCGGCGGTGCCGCTGGCGTTCGCGCCGATCGTGCTGGAGACCTATCCCGGCGGGTGCTCGAAGCCGCTGCCGGCCTGGCTCGAACGCGTGCGGCGCGATCCGAATGCGCAGCCATTGCTGCGCTCGTTCGCCGAGGCCAATGCGCGCTACCGCGACGGCTCCATGCGCTACGTGAAGCTGCTGGACGGCGGTCTTGTCGACAATTTTGGCCTGTCCGGTCTCACCATCGGGCTGTTGGCCGCGGAGCGGCCGTACCAGCCGTTGACGGAGCGGCAGGCGGTGAAGCTCCAGCGGATCCTGTTCATGGTGGTCGATGCCGGGCGCGGCATATCCGGCGATTTCGCACAGCGCCTCGAAGGCCCGAGCGGGGCCGAGCTGGTTGCGGCAGCGGCCGACACCGCCATCGATGCCAGCGTGCGCTCGAGCTACGCGGCATTCTCCGGGCTTGCCACCGAATGGTCGGGCAAGCTGAAGCGGTGGCGGTGTGGACTGTCGGCGGCGGATCGCGCCCGCCTTGGCGTCGGCGGCAACTGGCAATGCGGTGACATCCACATCTACGTCGAGCGGCTCGGCTTCGACCAGTTGGGCGAAGAGCGCGCGGGCATCCTGAATGCGATCCCGACGCGGTTCGCACTGCCGCCGGAACAGGTCGACCTCCTGATCGCAGGCGGGGCCGACGCGCTCCGCCTGAGCAAGTCCTACCAGGCGTTTCGACGCGGGCTTTGATCGCTCAAAAACCCTTTGTTTGAGCATGATCCTTTCCGGATCATGCTCTCCGGCTTGACTGGCGCGGTCGGTTGCGCGAAGCCGAAAGCAGTCCCAGATATCAATTGTTTGGAAACCGAGACCAATGAACGCACCTGTCACATCACACAAGCTCATCAAGGGCGCGACCGGCGACTGGGAGATGGTGATCGGCATGGAGATCCATGCCCAGGTCGTCTCCAATTCAAAGCTGTTCTCGGGCGCCTCGACCGCGTTCGGCGGCGAGCCGAACAGCCATGTCTCGCTGGTGGACGGTGCGATGCCGGGCAT
The DNA here is from genome assembly GCF_055229415.2 of Bradyrhizobium sp. Leo114. NCBI lineage: Bacteria > Pseudomonadati > Pseudomonadota > Alphaproteobacteria > Hyphomicrobiales > Nitrobacteraceae > Bradyrhizobium > Bradyrhizobium sp. Leo114. The sequence goes on from NZ_JBUYEN020000010.1 coordinate 238,728, forward strand.
GCTCCCCGTGATCAACGAGGAATGCGTGCGGCAGGCGGTGCGCACCGGGCTTGGGCTGAATGCCAGGATCAACCTGCGCTCGGTGTTCGACCGCAAGAACTATTTCTATCCGGACTCGCCGCAGGGCTACCAGATCAGCCAGTACAAATCGCCGATCGTCGGCGAGGGCGAGGTCGAGCTCGAGCTCGAGGGCGGCCGCAGCGTCACCATCGGCATCGAGCGGCTGCACCTGGAGCAGGACGCCGGCAAGTTGCTGCACGATCAGTCGCCGACGATGTCCTATGTCGACCTTAACCGCTGCGGCGTCGCGCTGATGGAGATCGTCTCCAAGCCTGACATCCGCGATGCCGAGCAGGCAAAGGCCTACGTCGCCAAGCTGCGCTCGATCCTGCGCTATCTCGGCACCTGCGACGGCGACATGGAGAAGGGCAATCTGCGCGCCGACGTCAACGTCTCGGTGCGCCGGCCCGGCGGTCCGCTCGGCACCCGCTGCGAAATCAAGAACATGAACTCGGTCAACTTCATCGGCCAGGCGATCGAGTATGAGGCGCGGCGGCAGATCGAGATCCTCGAGGACGGCGGCTCCATCGACCAGGAGACGCGGCTGTTCGATCCGGGCAAGGGCGAAACGCGCTCGATGCGCTCCAAGGAAGAGGCGCACGACTATCGTTATTTTCCCGACCCGGACCTGCTACCGCTCGAATTCAGCCAGGCGTTCGTCGACGAGCTGAAGACGACGCTGCCCGAGCTGCCGGACCAGAAGAAGGCGCGCTTCATTGCCGACTTGGCGCTGTCACCCTATGACGCCGGCGTGCTGGTGGCCGAGCGCGAGAGCGCCGAGTTCTATGAGGCGGTGCTTGCCCGCCTCGCCGACCGTGCGCGCGACGGCAAGCTCGCCGCCAACTGGGTGATCAACGAACTGTTCGGCCGCCTCAACAAGGAAGGCCGGGATATTACGGGCTCGCCCGTCTCATCCGAGCAGCTTGCCGCGATTGTTGAGCTGATCGGCGAGGGGACGATTTCCGGCAAGATCGCCAAGGACCTGTTCGAGATCGTCTGGCAGGAAGGCGGCGATCCCCGTGCGCTGGTCGAAGCGCGCGGCATGAAGCAGGTCACCGACTTGGGTGCGATCGAGAAGGTGGTCGACGACATCGTCGCCGCCAATCCGGACAAGGTGGCGCAGGCGAAAGCGAAGCCGCAGATGATCGGCTGGTTCGTCGGACAGGTGATGAAGTCGTCCGGCGGCAAGGCCAACCCGCAGGCCGTGAACGATCTCCTGAAGGCGAAGCTCGGCCTCTGACACCTCGCGCGCGGACGCGAACGGCATCGCGGCACGCACTCTGTACGATGCGCGGAGGCGTCCGCGGCTCGCTTCTCGCGCCTTCGATCACCGCGTCGGGATCATCGCTTCACCGAATCGGCCGACCGCGATTCGTCCGGAAAGGCCGTTTCGGCAGGCGGAGATGCCGCTGGCAGGGCTTACCCACGAATTTTTTTTTGGCGCCGGAATTGGCGACTCGACGCCTGCGCGAGGTGTTCTCAGCCCGCTCGGTGAGTCTTGTCGACATGTCAGTCAGATCGCGCGCGAAGAAGCGACGATTCAAGAAATGCCTGTGGCACAGGCACTTTTTGCATTCGCGATGAGTGTCGATGTCGATCGACTCTGCATTTCCTGCATCAGTGCGTCAGCGCAACGTCGCGCGTGCGCTTGGCGCGCGCATACTTCTCGCGCCTCGTAACATCAACACTTCCTTAAGCTGGACGCTGTTTTTTTCGATGTGTTGGTGTATTCGGGATGCAGTGCATCTCGATTCCCGAGTGCACGCAGCGAAGTATAGCCATCTCATTGGAGGGCAACATGGCGAAGAAAGCGAAGAAGGCGAAGAAGGCGAAGAGCGCAGTGAAGAAGACTGCGAAGAAGACCAAGAAGGTCGCGAAGAAGAAGAAGTAACTCTCGCCCGAGAGAGGATGCCGGCGGGTTGACGCCGGCCCGTCACCCGGACCTTCGGACGATCTGCTTCCTTGAAGCGATCCACCCAGGCGGCTCCGGTTGACGAAAGAGGGTGTCGGCGAGACATCAGGTCAAACGGCTGGATCGCCTTTCCAAGAAGGGTTCGCTCTTCGAAGTCGGTCCGGCAGAAGAAACAGGTTTCTTCGTTCGGTGCGGACCACTTATCCGGCTCCGCAATTTCACAGGGCCCAAGGCCCATCGTGAGATCTGATCCTGACGTGTTCGCCGACGCCCTCGTTCCAATAGCCGGCCGTTTGGTGCCGGCTTTTTTGTTGCCTGATCTCCCCACATGACGACCGGTTGGCTTCCGCTGCCGTATGGCGGGCGGCGATGCAGCCGCGTCCGGTTGGCGTTTGCGCGCGATGGTTATCGTTCCGCCAACCGCCAGGGTAAACCGAACTTCACCATCGCGCATAAGTCATTGTGCTGCAGGCACTTCTCGGATTTCGGGAACTCGCCGCACGCCGGGCGTTTACACGCCGTTCATCGCGATACTTAAACTGCTTTTCAAATTTGGCCGGCATGATCTCCCTCAACAAGCCGGCAAACGGCGAGCGCCTGATCCGCCAAGTGTAGGCGGTTTGGCGATCAGATCAGGCGCTCTTTTCATAAGCGGCGCGCGATCGGACGCAAAACCGGATGCCACTTTTGCTGATCGCGCGCAGGGGAAGTAAGGCGTTAGATGTGGACGGGGGCCGCGCTCGGGGGAGGGCGGCCAACAATAAAAAGGGGAGCTACGAGAATGTTTCAGGGACATATCAATCTGGAGACGGCCATTCCGGTGGACGCGACCGCGATCTCGGACGTGCTGTTCGAGCGTGGCCTCTACTGGGCGAGCGGCCGTTCCGGCGTGGTCAACCTGGTCGCGGCGCACAAATGGTTCAACCTTGCCGCCCTGAAGGGCCGCACGGATGCCATGGCGATGCGGCGCGAGATCGCCGAGCAGATGACGGAAGCTGAGATCGCTGCCGCCCAGCGCGAAGCCCGCGCCTGGATGACCGCGCACTAGAGCGTGATGAAGTTAGGTTCGTGCATATCCTGAGTTTGCCAAGTAGCTTGCGCGTTCTTTGGGCGTGAAGAGCTGCAGAACCTGGCCGATGGCGAGGCAGACAGCGTCGACGGTTCGGGCGGCCGCTTTTCGGAGAAAGTGCTTGAGCTTGGCAAAGACCTGTTCGATGGGATTCAGGTCG